>CAMOGR010000164.1 GCA_946614205.1 uncultured Bacteroidales bacterium
ACCGTAGCCACCGAAGCAACCGGAGCAACAGGAGCCGCCGTAACCACCGAGGCAACCGTAGCCACCGGATCAGCCGAAACCCCCGAATCCGCCACCCCCACCGAAACCTCAACACCGGCAGTTCCAGCCCGAGTCACCCGCGGAACGGCAGCAAAAAAAGCGCGGAAACCCTTTCCGAAGCCACTTGCCTGGACTCTTGGCGCCGTGGTGGCAGCGGCCATATTCCTCGGCGGCTTCGTAGTCGTTTCGCGCCTCGCCCCGTCATTTACCGATTCGCTGCTCTATACGCCTGAGCAGCTGGCAATTATAAATGCACCTGAAGATGGAGCTGATATATCCCGATGAAATTGCGCCCCTGGTTCCCGGAGCACGCGGACGCAATGAAATGCTCCCCGTGGTGGAACCGGGAGGCCGGGTAATCGCACGTGCCCCGCGCGCGTGGTGCCATGCCGGCACCAAACTCCTTCACCCGGTAGTCCACCTGCAGATAATAGACCGGTACAGCCGCATATACCTGCAGCGCCGCTCGGCATCCAAACACCGTTACCCGCTCCATTGGGACACCGCCATAGCCGGACATGTTTCATACGGTGAGACCCTCACCGAATCCCTTTACCGCGAGGCCTCTGAAGAACTCGGCTTCACCGACTTCTACCCGATACCCATAACCGAATACGTCCGCGAAGCCCCCGACCAGCGGGAGCTTGTAGTAGTCTGGGCCGCGGTCGGCCACTTTGCCCTCAGGCCCGACGGACACGAGGTCGTCGACGGCCGCTGGTGGGAAATCCCCGAAATCGAAGCGGCATACGGCACCGATACCCTTACACCCACCTTCGAATCAGAATTCAAGAACTTGAAAGACAGCCTGCTGGCCCTTTTGTAACACGATGGACACAATCAGCAAATTCATACAGGACCAGTTGTCCTTATGGCCCCTGGCGGCTGCCAACTTCAGAGCACTCAAGACCATGAAGGTCCGTACCCTCGAAGTCGGCTCGCTCAAGGTGCGCCTCCAGTACAATCCCTCAAGGATAGCCTCCACGACGGCCAAGGTCGACAAAGAGACCATCTCTTCCAGGGCCTGCTTCCTGTGCGTCGAAAACCGTCCGGCCGAACAGTTCCACATCAAGTTCGAAGGACGCAAGGGCCGCAGCTACAACATCCAGGTCAACCCTTTCCCGATTTTCCAGAAGCATCTCGTGATAGCCCGTTCGGAGCACATCCCTCAGGCCATCTGGCATCATCTGCCCGACATGCTCGACTTCGCCGCGACCTACCGGGACTTTACCGTATACTATAACGGACCGATGGCAGGAGCCTCCGCCCCCGACCACCTTCATTTTCAGGCGGTTCCCCGTGGTGTACTCCCTCTGGAAACGGCCGTGGACTCGTTCCTCGACGCCCCTGGGGAAGCGCTTTCATGCGTGAAGGATGCCACCCTGTACCACTTCCGCCGTTTCACCCGCGGCGTGTACTGCATCAAGGCGTCCACTACCAAGTCGCTGGCGAAACTGTTCTACCAGTTCCTCGACTGCTGCCCGGTGATGGACAAAGGCATGGAGCCGCGGTTCAACCTCTACGCCTGGTACAAGCCGGATGCCGGCGAATACCGCGTGATGGCGGTGCTTCGCACGGAACTGCGGTCCCACCATTTCTACACCGACGGCCCGGACCACCTGACCATAGGCCCCGGAGCTGCAGAAATGGCCGGAGTGTTCGTAGCCCCCTGCGAAGAAGACTATCGCAAGGTTACGGCTGCGCAACTCGCTGAAATACTGCAGGAAGTGAGCGTTACTGCCGACGATGAGCGGATGATAGATTTCCGTCTTGCGCGCACTCAGCCGCAGGTTGAGGTCGGCATAGTCAGCGCAAAGCGCATTGAATTCGAAATCATTTCCGACGGCGCCGGTCCGCAGATGGTGAGCATAAGGGACGGACGCATAGACTACAACGGAGCGCTTTACGACGAACTCTATTTCGATTCGGTCACTCCGTCGACCTTGTTCGCTGAACCGTCGTTCATCTTGAAGGACGTGCCCATAGGCATCGATTTCCACTGGCAGCGCAAGCAGGACCAGAAGTTTGCCGGTTCGCTGAAATTCATAGTGGAGGGCGACAAAGTGACCGCGGTCAACCGCATCGGCCTGGAAGACTACCTGCTCAGCGTGATTTCTTCCGAGATGCGCGCCGACGCTCCGCTCGAATTCCTCAAGGCACACGCAGTCATCTCACGCAGCTGGGTGCTCGCTCGCCTGCGGGACAGGGCCAACCCTGAAGAGGCGGAATCGGCAATACCCCATGCCTGTTATGATGTCTGCGCCGACGACCACTGCCAGCGCTATCAGGGGCTTGCTACGGCCGTCGGGGAGAATGTCCGACGGGCCATCGACCAGACCTGGGGCCGTGTGCTGATGTACGACGGACGCATCTGCGACACCCGTTTCTCCAAGTGCTGCGGCGGCAGGACGGAAATTTTCAGCACCTGCTGGGAAGACCGCGATTACCCGTACCTGCAGAGCGTCGAAGACCCCTGGTGTGACTGCCACGACCCGAAGGTGCTCGGCAAGGTGCTCACCGATTACGACCAGGAGACCGCCGATTTCCACGACTGGCAGGTCCGCTATGGCACCGGCGAACTGTCGGAACTCGTCAAGGAGCGCACAGGAATCGATTTCGGAACGGTCGAATCCCTGGAGTCGGTGGAGAGGGGACCGTCGGGCCGCATAAAGTACCTTCGCATCACCGGCAGCAAGCAGACCCGCGTCATCGGCAAGGAACTTGCAATACGCAGGGCGTTGAGCCGCTCCCATCTCAAGAGTTCGTGCTTTACGGTGGAGGCTCTCCCGGACGGCTTCGTCCTCACCGGCAAGGGCTGGGGGCACGGAGTGGGCCTGTGCCAGATAGGAGCGGCGGCAATGGCTTTCGAAGGCAAGGATTATGCTGAAATACTCAAATACTACTACAGAGGTGCAAGCATCGGGCAGCAATAGGAGCCCCTGGCTCTGGATACCGACCCTCTACTTCGTGGAGGGCATACCATACTTTATCGTCAACACCATTTCGCTGGTGATGTTCAAGGATATGGGCATGGACAACGGCACCCTTGCCCTTCTCACCAGCTTGATCAGCCTCCCGTGGGTGGTGAAACCCTTGTGGAGCCCCTTCGTGGACCTGGTGCGCAGCAAACGCTGGTGGATAGTGACGATGCAGTTCGTGATGCTTGCAGCGATAGGGCTCATCGCCGCCACCGTTCAGATGACGACCTTCACCCTCACGCTCATCCTCTTCATAATCGCAGCTTTCGCTTCCGCCACGCACGACATCGCCGCCGACGGCTTCTACATGCTGGCACTTGACGGAAAACGTCAGTCGGCGTTCGTGGGCATACGCAGCACATTCTACCGCATAGCGTCCGTGTTCGGACAGGGAGTCCTGGTAGTCATGGCCGGAGTGCTCGAAAAGAAACTGGGCGACATTCCCGCCGCATGGTCTGTAACGATGCTGGTGAGTGCCGCCATCCTTGCAGTTTTTTCCGTCTACCACCTTTTCATGCTCCCTCGCCCCTCGGACGACCACAGCGAGGCGTCTTCCCTTACTGCTTCTGGCATATTCAGGGGCTTCGGTGAGGCTTTCGCATCATTCTTCCGCAAGAAGGGAGTCTGGCTGGCGATAGCTTTCATGCTGCTTTACCGTCTGCCCGAGGCTTTTTCAGTCAAGATGCTGTTCCCCTTCTTCCGCGACCCTGTCGAGTTGGGCGGCCTGGGATTCAGCACCGATATGTACGGGCTTGTATTCGGCACCTTCGGCGTGGTGGCTCTCCTCGCCGGCGGCATACTCGGAGGGCTCGCCGCAGCTCGTCTCGGCCTTCGGAAATGCCTGTGGCCCATGGCTTTGTCGCTTGCTTTGCCGTGCGCCGTATATCTCTATATGAGCCTTGCTCAGCCCGAAAGCCTCTGGGTTGTGGGGGCCTGCGTCGTCTTCGACCAGTGCGGCTACGGATTCGGTTTCTCGGCATACATGCTGTACATGATGCACTTCTCCCAGGGGCCTCTCAAGACCTCGCATTATGCCATCTGCACCGCGTTCATGGCCCTCTCCATGATGCTTCCCGGCCTTGTGGCAGGCTATCTGCAGCAGGCTCTCGGATATGTTGGATTCTTTACCCTTGTAATGATATGCTGTCTCGCAACCTTTATCGTCACCTTCTTTGTGCGGCGGCGCTTGTAGCGTCCCTTGCCGCTTCCGCCCGCGTCAAACCCGGAATCGAGGTCCTTCGTGACGGTGGATTCGAGGGCCTGAAGGGCAAGAGAGTCGGTCTGCTAACCAATCCCAGCGGAGTCGACCGCTCTCTGCGTTCCACCATCGACATCCTGGCGGAAAACGTCAATCTCGTGGCCCTGTATGCCCCTGAGCATGGCGTGAGGGGTGATATTTGGGCAGGCGGCAAAGTGGAGTCCGGTACCGATGCTGCGACCGGTCTGCCTGTCCACTCTCTGTACGGAGCCACGCGCCAGGCCACCCCGGAGATGCTGAAGGGTATCGACATTCTTGTCTACGACATACAGGATGTGGGGACACGCTCATACACCTTCATAAGCTGTCTCGGACTCACGATGCGCACTTGCGCGCAGCTGGGCATCCCCGTCATGGTGCTCGACCGTCCAAACCCGCTCGGCGGCCTGAAGGTTGAGGGCCCTGTGGTGCGGAAGGGCTATTTCTCCTATGTCAGCCAGTACAGGATACCGTATGTGTACGGGCTTACGGTGGGGGAGCTTGCCACCCTGATTAACGAGGAAGGGCTCAACTGCGGCCAGAAGGGTGACCTGGAGCCGGCACACTGCTCTCTTACCGTAGTGCCGATGGAGGGCTGGGAGAGGTGGATGACCTACGAGCAGACCGGTCTGCCGTGGGTGATGCCGTCTCCCAACATCCCTTATCCGCGCAGCGCCGTATGCTATCCGAGCGCCGGCCTGGTAGGGGAGTTCGGCAATTATCTCAACATAGGCATAGGATATACCATCCCCTTCGACGCTTTTGCTGCCGAATGGATAGACGCCGACGCCCTCAAGGCCAAACTGGATTCTTACAAGGTCCCGGGAGTGGCCTGGCGCACCGTCCACTACACTCCCTTCTACGGCAGCGGCGCGAAGAAGCTTCTGCACGGCGTCCAGTACTATTTCGTAGATTATGAGGCCGCACCGATAACGCTCGTCCAGTTCTATGTGATGCAGGCGGTATACGAACTTTATAAAAAAAATCCTTTTGAGCTGTCCAAGGAGCGCATTCCTATGTTCAACAAAGTTTGTGGAACGGATTTTGTCAGTACTGAGTTCAGCAAGCGTTTCCGGGTATCGGACATCCGTCAATATTGGGACGCCGACGTCGCAGAATTCCGGGCCTTGTCGCAGAAATATTATATTTATTAATACCACTGGCCTTATGAAACACTCGACAAGATTTGCAGCCCTGATGACGGCAGCCGCCATCTTCGCTTTCCTTCCCGGTGCCCAGGTTTGTGGCCAGTCCCGCCGCGGTGGCGGTTCGGGACAATCTTCTTCAATGAGCGGCTCTTCATATTCTCGCTCAGGCTCTTCATACAGCGGCGGCCACCGTTCCGTCAGCATGTCATCCGGCAGCCATAGCCGTCCGAGCAGCAGTACTTATTCCGGCAGCCAGAGCCATAGCCGTCCGAGCAGCAGTACTTATTCCGGCAGTCAGAATCATAGCCGTCCTAGCGGCAGTTCTTATTCCGGCAGCCAGAGCCATAGCCGTCCTAGCAGCAGTACTTATTCCGGCAGCCAGAATCATAGCCGTCCGAGCGGCGGTACATATTCAGACAGACAGAGCCAAAGCCGTCCCGGCAGCGGCTCCGCTTCCGGCAGGCCCTCCGCCTCTGACCGTTCAGGCAGCGTGAGCGGCGGCGCCTCAAGGCGTTCCGGAGG
>CAMOGR010000165.1 GCA_946614205.1 uncultured Bacteroidales bacterium
CATACCAGAATTCGCCCATTGCGAGCGGACGGAGACCGTTCCTGTATGCATGCTCGAGCAGTTTGGGGGCGGCGCAGTCGCCGGTCCCTCCAGGTGGCACAAGTCCGCGGAGAGCGAATATCTCCTTGATGCTTAGCTGCTCGCCGAGCGCATTGTGTACCAGGTACTTGCAGAATAGTTCGTCTTGCAGCCGCGCCGATTCCGCACTCTTGGCGGGACCGTTGGGCATGGCGGATACTGCGGCTTCACGTTCCCTGAACCACGGGAGGGTTATGTCGAAGACGGGCGGAACGAAACCGTCGATTACGGACCGCCCTCCGGCCAGCCCGCTGAAGGCGTACAACGGTCCTGCGTCTGTAATCAGTACGCCAAGCATTTTGCCCTCGGCGAAAAGGGCTCCCAAAGAAGAATCGGTGTCGAGGCGTCTGCATAAAGAGCGAGCCGCATCCACCACCAGGGGATGCGGCACGTAGCGGAATGGATATGTGAAGGGTACGTCCACGTCAGGCGAATTCTCCAAGGAGCTGCCAGACCTTGTGGACCGGGAAGCCCATCACGTTGTAGAACGAACCTTCGATGCGCCCCATCGCAGCAAAACCGAGCCACTCCTGGATGCCGTACGCACCGGCTTTGTCGAATGGCTTGTAATGCTCTATGTAATAGGCGATTTCGTCTTCGTCAAGAGGGTCGACATGGACTACTGTGGTGTCGGTCGTGCTGCGCTCGCACTGCGATGTGCGGAATACGACTCCCGAGACCACGAGGTGGGTGCGGCCAGATAGGCGCCTTAGCATGGCGGCGGCCTCTTCGGGCGAATGGGGCTTACCCAGCACGTCGCCGTCGAGGATTACGACGGTGTCGGCGGTAATCAGCAATTCGTCCCCGGCGAGCGGGCGGTGGAAGCCGTGCGACTTCCCGAGCGCCATCAGCAGCGGTACTTCGGAAGGGGAGGCGCCCTCGGGGATGGACTCCTCGAAGGTGTTTCCGGTATCTACCGTGAATTCCACGTCAAGCCCGGCAAGCAGTTCGCGCCTGCGTGGGGAACCGCTGCCCAGAATGATGCGTTTAGAACATTTTTTCATATTCGTCAACGTTGAAAACCCACTTTCCCTGCTCCTTCATGACGAGTTCCAGAATCCAGCGCACGAAGCCCCGTCCGCCGGGAACGGGAGCCACTATGTCTGCGGCTTCCCTGGCTTCCGCGGCCGCGTCCTGAGGTACGGCACCGACCCCTGCGAACTGCAGCGCAGGCACGTCCGGAATGTCGTCACCCATGTAAAGCACATCTTGCGGAGATAGGCTGTAACGTTCGCAGAATTCGGCTATTACGCGCCGCTTGTTGCGAACTTTGAGATACACGTTGCCATAGGGTATACCATAGGCTGTGAGCCTCTTGCGCACGGCTTCTGTATTGCTGCCGGTGATGACGCCGAGCAGGTAGCCGTTGAGGGCGGCCATGCGCAGGCCGTGACCGTCTTTCTCGTTGAAGATGCGAAGTGGTTCGGCGTTGGGGTCGACGATTATGCTGCCGTCGGTCATCACGCCGTCGACATCGAGCAGGAAAGCCTTGATACCCTTAAGATTTGGTACCATTGGGATTGAAGTCCGCCAGGTTGAAGGTGGCTTTGGGAGAGCCGGGGAGCTCTATGCGGCCGAACTGGTTCTCATATTTGCCGATATTGTCGTTGAGGGCGTTGAGAAGCCTCTTTGCATGCTCGGGAGTCATGAGGATGCGGTTGCTTATCTCCGGTTTCTGGAGCCCGGGGAGCATGGTTGCGAAATCGATGACGAATTCACTGTGGGAATGGCTGATGATGGCCAGGTTGGAATAGCTGCCTTTTGCCACTTCAGGCTTCAGCTCGAGTTGAAGTTGTTTGTTTTCTTCCATAATTATTTGACTTGGTCGTTATTTTAATCTTATACAAGGGCAAATTTACGCCAAAAATTGTATCTTTGCAAGATATGGAACTGAACACAAAATACAACCCCTCCGAAGTGGAGGACAAATGGTACTCCTGGTGGCTCGAACACAGGTGCTTCCATTCCGAACCCGACTCCCGCGAACCTTACACCATAGTCATACCGCCGCCCAACGTGACAGGCATCCTGCACATGGGGCATGTGCTCAACAACACGCTCAACGACGTGCTTGTCCGCAAGGCCCGCATGGACGGCAAGAACGCCTGCTGGGTCCCCGGCACGGACCATGCCTCCATAGCGACCGAGAACAAGGTCGTCGCCCGTCTGGCGGCGCAGGGCATACGCAAGGAAGACCTCACGCGCGAGGAATTCCTGAAGCATGCCTGGGCCTGGAAGGAAGAGCACGGCGGCATAATCCTTCAGCAGCTCCGCAAACTCGGCGCCTCGTGCGACTGGGACCGCACCCGTTTCACCATGGACCCGGACCTGAGCGCCGCGGTAATCGCCACGTTCGTGTACTTCTACAAGAAGGGGCTGATTTACCATGGCTACCGCATGGTCAACTGGGATCCGGTCGCGCATACCGCAATATCTGACGACGAGGTCATACACCGCGATACGAAGAGCCATTTCTATCATCTCCGCTACTATATCTCCGACGGCAAAGGCAAGCCCACGGACGACTTTCTCGTGATTGCCACCACCCGCCCCGAGACCATAATGGCCGATGCCGCCATCTGCGTGAATCCTGCGGACGAAAGGTATCACCACCTGCGCGGCAAAAAGGTGCTCATCCCTCTGATAAACAGGGAAATCCCTGTCATCGAGGACGACTATGTGGAGATGGACTTCGGTACAGGCTGCCTCAAGGTGACGCCTGCCCACGACGCCCACGACTACGAAATCGGCCAGCGCCACAATCTCCCCATACTCGAGATACTCGACGATGACGGCCGCCTGAATGAACAGGCGCAGATTCTCGTCGGGGAGGACCGTTTCGTTGCGAGGAAGAAAATCGTCAAGATGCTCGAAGAGTCCGGCAACCTGGTCAAGGTCGAGGAATACATTTCTCCCGTAGGCTACAGCGAGCGCACGGACGCCGTCATCGAACCCAAGCTCAGCAAGCAGTGGTTCCTCAAACTGGAGGAACTTGCCAAGGCGGCTCTCGATGCAGTGGAATCGGGCCGCATCAAGCTCATTCCCGACAAGTACCGCGGCGTGTACCGCCACTGGATGGAGAACGCACACGACTGGTGCATATCCCGCCAGCTGTGGTGGGGACAGCGCATCCCTGCATATTATCTGCCTGACGGTCAGGTTGTTGTGGAGGAGACTCCGGAGCTTGCCCTCAAGGCGGCACAGGCCATCGACCCGTCGCTTACCGCAGCCGACCTGCATCAGGACGAGGATGTCCTGGACACCTGGTTCAGCAGCTGGCTCTGGCCCATCAGCGTGTTCGACCCCGCAAGACCCGGACATCCGGAGCACAAACCAAACAGGGATCTCAGCTATTACTATCCCACCAGCGACCTTGTCACCGGCCCCGATATCATCTTCTTCTGGGTTGCCCGCATGATTATGGCGGGAGGGGAGTTCATGCAGGACATTCCTTTCCACAACGTTTACTTCACCGGCATCGTACGCGACAAGCTCGGCCGCAAGATGAGCAAGACGCTGGGCAACAGCCCCGACCCGCTGGTTCTGATAGAAAAATATGGAGCGGACTCCGTGCGTCTCGGCATGCTCCTGTGTTCATC
>CAMOGR010000166.1 GCA_946614205.1 uncultured Bacteroidales bacterium
AAGAACTCTTCGGTGCTCAGGCCGTTCAGGTCTTTGACCACGCGGTTGTAGTCTATGATCTTGAGCTGGCTCTCCGGGAAGCACACAGCCATGAAGTAGTTGTATTCTTCGTTGCCGGTGTGGTGCGGGTTCTGCGCCCTTTTCTCCGCTCCCACGCGGGCTGCTGCCGCGGTGCGGTGATGGCCGTCGGCCACGTAGAAGGCGTCGATGCGGGTGGTGAAGATGGCCGTGATGCGTGCGATTGTGGCCGCGTCTCTTATCACCCAGAACTCGTGGCCGAAGCCGTTCTCGCAGGTGAAGGAATATTCGGAAGGTTCCTTTACCACCTCAGAAACTATTTCGCTCAGTTCCGCATCGTCGCGGTAACTGAAGAATACAGGCTCGATGTTGGCGTTCTGGATGCGCACGTGTACCATGCGGTCGTCCTCCTTGTCCTTGCGGGTGAGCTCATGCTTCTTGATTATGCCCTTCTCGTAGTCTTCCGTGTGGGCACAGAGCACAAGACCGTACTGGGTGCGGCCGTTCATGGTCTGCGCGTAGACGTAATAGCATGGTGCAGAGTCTCTTACGAGCCATCCGCGCTCCTGCCAGAGACGGAAATTGCTGACGGCCCTCTCGTATACGCGGGGGTCGTGGTCTTCAAGAATCGGGTCGAAATCTATTTCGGGCTTGGTTATGTGGAGCAGGGACTTTTCCCCTGCCAACTTGCGGGCTTCCAATGAGTTGAGGACATCATAGGGGGGTGCTGCCACCTCCGTCACCAGTTCGCGGGGGGGCCTTAGTGCTGCAAAAGGTTTTACTCGTACCATAGGAATCAGTTTTAATGTTTCCGAAGATACGATTTTTTTTTCAAACTTGCAAGCGCAGGCCGCCGCGAGGCACTGTCAGAAGTCTATCTCCCCGCTGCGGTAGAAATCCAGGAGCCTTGTCTGGTACAGGCACTGGAAACGGGCCTGTATGTGCTCCGATTCGGCTTTGAGCCAGTTGTTGCGGGCGTCATTGTATTCGGCGATTCCGGCCTTGCCCACCTTGTACTTCTCTTCCGTGAGGGAGTAGTGCTCGCGGGAGCTTTCAGCGGTCTGCCGGCTGCCGTTGTAACGGGCCTGCGAGTTCACGGCGTTGTAATATGCCTGCTGTATCTCTTTGTAGAGCGACTTCTTGACGCTCTCCAGCTGGAGCTCCTGCCCCCGGAAGGCTATCTGGGCGCTCCGTACCTGGTTGCGGGTGGCGAAGCGCTGGAAGATGGGGACGCGCAGCGACAGTCCTACGTACTGGCTGAAATTGTTGCTCAACTGTGTCCACAGGCCGTCGGAGGCCATTTTCGAATTGGTGTAGTAGTTGGTCCCGAGCCCGCCGCTGAGCGACAGCGAGGGCAGGAACGCTCCCTTTGCACGGTCGATGTTCACCTTGGCGTAATCCAGCGCCAGCCTGGCCGATTCCACTGCGGGCCTTTCCTGAATCGCCTGCTCGTAGATGGCTTCGGGACGCATGAGCAGTATGGCTGAAACGTCTCCCACCTCCGGAGTGACGATGCTGAAGCCTTCCGGAGATTGAAGCTCAAGTAGTTGCGTAAGCTCCAGGACGGATATTTCCAGATTGCCGGCGGCCTGGATTTCGCTCTGGCGGCTCTGGGCCAGCGTCGCCTGCTGGGCCGACACTTCGGCCTCGCTCACCTTGCCGGCGGCAAGGCGCTCGCGCACCTGTTCCAGCAGCTCCGCATCGTGGGCGGACTGCTCCTTTGCCACCCGGAGAATCTCCTGGTTGTAAAGAATCTGCACGTAGGCCTGGGCCACCGCCACGCGTATGTCGTCGCGGGCCTTCCGGAGGTCAGCGGTTGCGGCGGCAAGGTCGAGCCGCTTGCCCTGGATGTCGTATTTGATGTCGAAACCCTGGAATATCGGAACGTCGGTCCCGAGGCTCAGCGAAGCGTTCGAGGTATTGGAATTGGAGTAGGTGTTGTCTGCCGTGAGGCCGCGTCCTAACGAAATGTTCTCGCCGGCGGAAGCGCTCAGGCTGGGCAGGCGGCGAGCCCTGGCGGTGCTCAGTTCGACCTCCTTCTGCTCTACGTTCAGGCTGCTCTGCTTGATGGATATGTTGTTCTGCAGTGCGTATTCCACGCAGTCCCTGAGGCTCCATGGACCTTGCTGGGCCGATGCGCACAGGCACGAGAGCGCCGCTGCGCAGGAAAGGATGAGGCGTGTCATCTTACTTGGCGTTTATTATGCGGGAACCGCGGACGGTGTCGCCCTTGGAAAGGCCGCTGCGGATTTCTATGTTAAGGCCGTCGGAAAGCCCCGTGGTTACGGGAGTCCTGGCATATTCTCCGTCCGCACCCTTGAGGTATACGAACGTGTCCATGCCGTCGAATTCAAGGGCGCTCTCGGGTATCACAAGCACGCTGTCGGCCTTCTCGAGCACTATTTCGGCATTGGCGCTGTAGCCCGAGCGAATCACAAAACCGCTGTTGCCGGGAACCGCTGCCTTGATTTCGAACTGGTTGGCGCCGTTGTTCTCGACCGCCTTGGGCGAAATGTACTCCAGGGCGGCCTCGGACCTGTAGTCGGGCAGGGCGCCTATGCTGATGAGCATGCTCATGCCTTCCGTAAGGGAGCCCACCTCGGTCTCGTCTATGTTGCCGTCGAAGATGAGGTCGGACATGTCTGCGACGGTGGCTACGGTGGTGCCGTCATTCATCGTATTTGCCTGGATTACGGAGTTTCCCACCTTTACCGGGATGTCGAGGATGAGGCCGGTGATGGTGGAGCGCACCAGCGTGGAACTTCCGGTGGCGTTGCTTTTGGAGACGCCGTCACGTATGACCTCCAGGGACTCCTGGGCGGCGGCCTTCTCCTCCTTGGCCTGGTCGTAGGCCTGCAGCACCTGGTCGTACTCCTCTTCGCTCACGAGCTTCTTGTCGTACAGGGTTTTCTCGCGCTCGTAGTTGGTCTGGGCCTGCTTGAGGTTTATTTCCGCGAGCCTTACGCGGGACTGGGCGCTGCTGAGCGAGTTCATGTCGGGGATGACGCG
>CAMOGR010000167.1 GCA_946614205.1 uncultured Bacteroidales bacterium
GGCGTAAGCGCCCAGGGAAGCAAGTCTTCCCGAGTCACTGTCGATGACGGCAACCTCATTGGCTTCTGCACGAAGCATCTTAGCAAGATGGGAACCGATTTCACCGGCTCCCGCTATGACTATCTTCATAGGCTCTGAGATAACTGAACACGCCCGCTCCCCTGAGCAGACTCTGCAATATTACGCAAATTTTCCAATAACCCGCAATTTTTTTACGCCCATGCTCCTGCATCCCGACGCCGCGGCGAAGCTTCCTGAAGCCGCGATGGCCGCGGCAGACAGCACGGAAATAGCTCATACGCCCCTGCAGCAGGTAAACGGCAGCGGAAACGCCGTCGAGCGCCATGCGGGAAAAGAGAAGGACCCTCGCCCACGGACGGCCGATGGTCGCCGGCAGATTATTCTCCAGAAGCAGCAGATTGTTGCGGTAATTAAGCTCCAGCTTGAATGGCGAATCGGGTTTGAGCGTACCTCCCCCAAGATGCCACACGCAGCTACGGGGCACCACGCACACGCTGTACCCATTCAGAGCTGCCCTCCAGCAGTAGTCAATCTCCTCCATGTGGGCGAAGAAACGGTCGTCCAGGCCACCGAGGGAGCGCCAGAGGGAACTCCTGGTGACAAGGCAGGCCCCGGTCACCCAAAGCACCCTGCACGGAGTGTCGTACTGGCCGGAGTCCTCCTCCACCCTCTGCATGACGCGGCCCCTGCAGAAAGGAAAGCCGAAGACATCGAGGAGCCCTCCTGCCGCACCGGCATACTCAAAGCGGTCGAGAGGAGTGTAACCGCCAGACCCTGATTCAACCAGGGCATGCAGCTTGGGGCCGCAGACACCGCACTCGGGATGGCTGTCCATGTACTCCACAAGCGGCTCGAGCCAGCCCGGAGACACCAGGACATCGGAATTGAGCAGGACGAAGTATTCTGCGTCAATCTGAGAAAGGGCACGGTTGTACCCGCCCGTAAAGCCGAAATTCTCACCGAGAGCTATGGTGCGCACCTGCGGGAATTCGCTCCCGAGCATGGCAAGGGAGCCGTCGGGGGAGCCGTTGTCGGCAACTATCACGCCTGCGTCCGCGGGACATGCCTCGAGCAGCGCGGGCAGGAAGGCCTTCAGATAAGCCTCTGTGTTCCAGTTGAGTATGACAACAGCGGTACGCATACGCTAGGCCTTGCAGCCGTCGGAGCAACCGCAGTCGCCGCCCTCCTCGCACTTGCAATCCTCCTTGCAGCAGCCTTCTCCCTCGTGCTTGTGACAATGGCCCTTGCCCTTGTGGCAGCAGCCCTCCTCGGGCGGAAGATATTCGCCGTGAAGGCCCTCGGTGAGTTCCTTGGAAGTCGCCTCGCGGACAGACTCGACACGGCCACTGAAATTGAGAGTCTTGCCTGCCATGGGATGGTTGAAGTCCATGACAACATGGTCCTCTGCAACTTCCTTTACCGTACCCTGCACCACCTGGCCCTCGTTGTTGAGCATGGGAAGGGTGCGTCCCGGCACAAGCAGGTCGGTAACGGTCTTTCCGTCTATCTGAAATGCAGATATGGGCAGGGAGACAAGGTATGCGGGATTGTATGTGCCGTAGCCATCTTCAGGAGTGAGGGTAAAGGAAAAAGCGTCTCCGGGTTCCTTGCCCTCCAGGGAGGCCTCGAACTTGGGAAGAAGCATTCCGGTACCGTGGATATAATCGAGCGGGGACTCCGGGGCGGCCTTGTCGGCAAGCTTGCCCTCCACATGCAATTCGTAGCTGACTGCTACTACGTGGTCTTTCTGAACTTTCATTATATCGAATCTTAAAAATGCAAAGTTAATCATTTTTTACTATATTTGTAGTCCGTATGGAATACGGATTCGACAACGACAAATACCTCAGGATTCAATCTGAGCACATCAAGGAGCGTATCGCCCGTTTCGGCGACAAACTGTATCTGGAATTCGGAGGCAAACTTTTCGATGACAATCATGCCAGCCGCGTACTGCCGGGTTTTCAACCCGACAGCAAGCTGCGCATGCTCATGCAGCTCTCCAACGAGGCCGAGATCATCATTGTCATCAGCGCAATTGACATCGAGCGCAACAAGGTCCGCTCCGACCTTGGCATCACCTACGACATGGACGTCCTTCGCCTCAAGGCAGAGTTCGAAAGCCGGGGACTGCTGGTAAGTTCGGTAGTCATCACCCACTTCAACGGACAGGCCAGCGCAGAGGCATACAAGGAGCGCCTCGAGCGCCTGGGCATCCAGGTCTACTACCTCCACAACATCGAAGGCTACCCCGAGAACGTCGCCCTCATCGACTCCGAGGAAGGATTCGGCAAGAACGACTACATCCGCACCACGCGCCCGCTCGTCGTCGTCACCGCTCCAGGCCCCGGCAGCGGCAAGATGGCCACCTGCCTGAGCCAGCTGTACCAGGAACACAAACGGGGCATAAAGGCCGGCTACGCCAAATTCGAGACTTTCCCGGTCTGGAACCTCCCCCTCAAGCATCCGGTCAACATCGCCTACGAGGCCGCCACGGCAGACTTGAACGACGTCAACATGATTGACCCGTTCCACCTGGAGGCATACGGAAAAACGGCGGTCAACTACAACCGCGACATCGAGATATTCCCCGTCCTGAGCGCCCTGTTCGAGGGCATCTACGGCGAGAATCCCTACAAGTCCCCCACCGACATGGGAGTCAACATGGTAGGATTCTGCATCAGCGACGAGCAGGTCTGCATGAACGCCAGCAAGGATGAGATAGTCCGCCGCTACTACACCGCCCTCGGGCGTCTCGCAAAGGGAGACTGCAACGACTCGGAAGTCAAGAAAATCGCCCTCCTGATGAAGCAGGCCGGCATATCCACCGCCTGGCGCAAGTCCACCGTAGCAGCCTACGAGCGCAAGATGGAAGAAGGCGGAGTGCCTTCCGCCGCAATCGAACTGCACGACGGCACCATCATCACGGCGCGCACTTCCCCGCTGCTTGGCCCAAGCGCGGCCCTCATACTCAACGCCGCCAAGAATCTGGCCGGCATTCCACACGAGGTGCGCCTTATCCCCCAGGAAATGATTGAGCCCATCCAGCGCACCAAGGTCAACCTGCTTCACGGCCACAACCCCCGCCTGCATACCGACGAGGTGCTTGTCGCACTGAGCATGCTGAGTCTGACCGACGACAACTGCCGCCGCGCACTCGACGCACTGCCGCTGTTCGAAGGCTGCCAGGTTCACTGCACCGTACTCCTTAGCGAGGTGGACCGCAAGGTGTTCAAGAAACTCGGCGTAGGCCTGACCTGCGACCCCATCAAGAAATAAACCCGCCCGCTCAATAAGCAAACCGCCTCGTCCGTGAACTCCGGGCGAGGCGGTTTGCTTATAACTCAAAGGCTTATGCAGCCGAGGAGAGTTTCTTTTCGCTGGGGATGAGGACCGCGCAGAGCCCGACGCCGATCAGTGCGCCTATGGCAACGGCCAGCATCGCGGCGTCCCAGGAGCTGCCGTTTGCTATGCCGCCGACGACAATCTTGGAACAGATGGCGTCGCCCACGAGATAACCGAACAGGCCCACGAAACCTGCGGCTGTTCCTGCGGCGTTCTTGGGAACGAGGTTGAGCGCCTGCACGCCTGTGAGGGCGACAGGACCGTAGATGAAGAAACCAATGAGGCAGAGCGCCACGTATACGAGGACCTTCTGCATGCCGGGGGCTACGTCTATGACTCCGGAACCCACCATCCAGTACAGCAGGACGCCGAGAGCGCAGAGGAACATGCATATCACGTTCATGGGCGCGCAACGGCCCTTGAATATCTTGGAAGTCGCCCAGCCGCATGCAATCGTGCCGACTGCACCGACGATGTTGTGAACCGAGAAAGCCACCTTGCTCTCCGCAGCCGTCATGATGCCTTTGGTCTGAAGGTATGTAGGGGCCCAGTCGCCGATTCCGTAGCGGACCATGTAAACAGCCACGTTGGATATGGCCACGACCCACAGCAGCTTGTTCTTGAGCACGTAGTCGACGAAGAGCGTCTTGAAGGGAAGTTTCTCGCCTGCAGCGCCTTTTGACTTGAGGCCGCTGTGGTCGCCCCTCCAGTCGGCTACCGCAGGAAGGCCGCAGGACTCGGGCGTATCGCGTATCGCCCACCAGCAGAACAGGGCTATTGCAAGGGCCACCAGTGCGGGGAAGATGAAATTGCCCCTCCAGGTCTGGGCCAGTCCGAGGTCTGCCGCGAGGGAAACGCCGGCGATGGCAAGGAAGCCGAGGGAGAAGCTGCCGATGGTGTGGGAAACGTTCCACACGCTCATCTTGAAGCTGCGCTCATTCTGGCTGAACCAGTGTGCCATGATGCGGCCGCAGGGAGGCCAGCCGAAACCGCTGAGCCAGCCCACTATGAGCATGAGCACGAAGATTATGGCCGTATTGACAGCGGTATTGGGGCCGAAGGGAATAAGGCCGACGGCCATCATGGTGAGGGCGGACAGGACAAGGCCGACGCATAGAAACTTGCGGGCGTCGGAGCGGTCGGACACGCTGCCCATGACAAACTTGCTGAACGCATACGCTATGGACACGGCAGACATTGCAAGGCCCACCTTTCCTGCGTCGAGAATGCCGTCGGCAATCATGTCGGGGGCCGCAAGGGACAAGTTTTTGCGGACGAGGTAATATCCTGCGTATCCCAGGAAGGCGCCAAGGAACACCTTGAGCCTCATGGATTTGTATTCAGAGTCTACTTTTTCAGCCGGGATTTGCGCCTTCGGCTTGGGCGGATCTAGAAAACGAGCCATTGTTATCAGTTTAGAAAAGGAATGTAAAGATAGCACAAGTTTTCCATTCTGACAATGTGTCAGTGGCAAAATAATTGATACCTTTGCAGGAAAATTCAACGAAATGGAAGAAAAAGAAATAAAGGAAGCACCTGCCGAGCAGGCAGAAAAGGAAACAGCACAGACAGAAAAGGCGTCGAAGAAGAAAAAAGAAGCCCAGCTGCAGAAGACAATAGACGAACTGAATGACAAATTGTCCTGCGAGCACGACTCTTACCTGCGCCTGTACGCAGAATTCGAAACTTTCCGCCGCCGCACATCCGAGGAAAAACTGGCTCTCGTAAATTCAGCAGCGGCCGACACCATCAAAGGGCTGCTCCCGGTACTGGACGACTGCGAGCAGGCACTCAAGATGCTTGAGACTTCCTCAGACGCCGCAGCCAAAGAAGGTACAGCACTGATATACAACAAGTTGATGGACTACCTCAAGACCCGGGGCCTGAGCGTCATCGAGGCCAAAGGCAAGAAATTCGACACCGACTTCCACGAGGCCCTCACGCAGATACCGGCCCCAACGGAAGACCAGAAAGGCATGGTTCTGGACGTCTTCCAGACAGGCTACATGCTGAACGGGAAGATTCTCCGCTATGCCAAAGTTATTGTAGGAGCATAATTCTATGGCAGAAAAAAGAGACTATTACGAAGTGCTCGGCGTCGGCAAGGACGCCTCTGCAGACGACATAAAGGGCGCGTACCGCAAGGCCGCGCTCAAGTGGCATCCGGACCGCTGGGTAAACGGCACCGACGAAGAGAAAAAGACTGCCGAAGAGAAGTTCAAGGAGGCTTCGGAGGCTTATTCCGTACTCAGCGACCCCGACAAGAAGGCTAAATACGACCAGTTCGGCTTCGCAGGTGTGGATGGCGCCGGCGCACAGGACTGGAGCCAGGGATTCGGAAGCCTGAACGACATACTCAACAACCTGTTCGGAGGAGCCTTCGGCGGCTTCGGAGGGTTCGGCGGTTTCGGTGGATTCGGAGGCGGCCAGCAGGGTCCCCACACCATGAGGGGCCGCGACATCCGCACCCGGGTGCGTCTCACCCTGGAAGAAATAGCGAAGGGCTGCACCAAGGACGTCACCATCGAGCGCAACCGTCCCTGCCCCGAATGCAGCGGACGCGGCACCAGGAACGCCTCGGACATCAAGACCTGCCCCACATGCAAAGGCAGCGGCCAGGTGCAGAACGTCGTCAACTCACTGTTCGGAAGGACGATGACTTATACCACCTGTCCCCAGTGCGGCGGCGAAGGCAGAATCGTCAGCAATCCCTGCTCCAGATGCAAGGGAACCGGCCTTGAGCGCAAACGCGAAACCGTGCAGGTGCGCATCCCCGCAGGAGTCGAGGACGGCATGCAGATAACGGCACGCGGCGAGGGGCATGCAGCCGCACGCGGCGGAATGAACGGAGACCTGCTGCTCATTATAGAGGAGCAGCCGCACCCTCAGCTCAAACGCCAGGGCGCAGACCTGTTCTACACCAGAGTGATAAGCGTCACGGATGCTATCCTGGGCACAGAAATCCAGATTCCGACGCTCGAGGGTCCCTACAAGATGAAAATCGACGCCGGGACGCAGTCCGGCACCGTAACTCGCCTTCGCGGCAAGGGAATGCCCGAATTCAACAGCTACGGCAAGGGTGACCTGTACGTAAAGATTCTCGTATGGATTCCCCGAAAGCTCGGACGCAGCGAAAAAGAGGCGTTGGAGAAAATCAAGGACAGCAGCGTGTTCCGTCCCGACCCCAACCGCGACGACCGGGCCCTGTTCGAAAAAGAGAGCAAATATTTTTAGAAAAATTTTGCAGGACAAAAAATAATTGCTACATTTGCAGTCCCAATCAGTAGCCTCTCGTTGAACGGTTCATTGACGCTGCGATTTTATTTGAAATAGCATTATGGATTTGATTAAATTGGTGGAGGACTCCTTCTCGCAGAACAAAACGGCCTCCTATCCTGAATTCAAGGCCGGCGACACCATCACCGTGACCTACAGGATCAAAGAAGGTGACAAGGACAGACTCCAGAATTTCCGCGGCGTAGTTATCCAGATTTGTGGTGCTACTCCTTATACCAGGACATTCACCATCCGCAAGATCTCCAATGGAGTAGGCGTAGAGAGGATTTTCCCCTTCGAGTCTCCGTCCATCGAGAAGATAGAGGTCAACAAGGTTGGTAAGGTTCGCAGGGCACGCATCTTCTACCTCCGCAAGCTCTCCGGCAAGAAGGCTCGCATCAAAGAGGCAAAGCGCGTTGTAAAGGAAGCCTCCGCCGAATAGGACTCTGCCGGGCTCCGGCCCGGCTAAATAATGGCTCCTTAGCTCAATTGAATAGAGCATTTGACTACGGATCAAAAGGTTACAGGTTTGAGTCCTGTAGGAGTCACATCG
>CAMOGR010000168.1 GCA_946614205.1 uncultured Bacteroidales bacterium
ATTCAACCACTTAATACCATGGGCAGTTTCTGGAACAAGACAAAAGCATTTTTTGAATCGAGAGGATGGCGTATCTTCTGGTCTTTGTTTGTCATCGCTGTTTTCGTTAACTTATTCGTACAGATGCTCCATCGGCCGATGGATTGGTTCCGCGTGGTCCTTCTCATCACGCTTCCCATTTTTGTCATAAGAAGAGTATTCGAGATCGTGCAGGCCATTAAATCTAAAACAAAAGGCCAGTAAATTCGAATTTTTCGCTCACTTCGGTGGGAGTTTTTGTTTTTTGAGCCAGCGCCATGATCCCGGCCACGATGCCGTCAATCTAGTTCCGCAGCAGTGTGGCGTTCATTCCGATAGAACGGGCAAATACCGCCACTTTTCCAAGTGTCACATCTTTCCTTGGCAGTTGGATGAAACACCTCCGTGTATTCAATCACCACCATATAATAAAAAAACCATCACAAGGTCTTGTGACGGGTATATAGAGAGTTTAGTCTGTGAGGCCCGAACGTAGTCGAACCAAGACTTATATGTGTTGTTTTGTAGCGGGGGTGGGGCATGATCCCACGACCTCCGGATTATGAATCCGACGCTCTAACCAGCTGAGCTACCCCGCCGTATCTCTGTGGGCAGTGGGCCTGCGGCCTGCTGCGTCACGGGAACGGACTGCAAAGATAGGGTAAAAATTTGAAATAGCAAGCATAAACTTTGATATTTGAGAAATAATTTCTACCTTTGCGTCCCCTAATTTTTAGAGGGATCGCAATGTATTTATTAACCATTTAAAGATCAAGACAGTGGACACACAAAGCTACAAGACAGTCTCCCTTAACAAAGGAACTGTGAACAAAGAGTGGGTCGTCATTGACGCGACTGATCTCGCACTTGGTCGTCTCGCCTCCCGCGTGGCTCTTGTCCTCCGTGGCAAGACCAAGCCCGGCTTCACCCCCAACGTTGACTGCGGTGACAACGTCATCGTAATCAACGCGGAAAAGGTGGCTCTCGGCGGCAAGAAGATGACCGACCGCGTGTACACTCGCTACACCGGCTATCCGGGTGGCCAGCGTTTCACGACCCCCAAGGAGATCCTCGCAAAGAGGCCCGCAGAACTCGTTCGTAGGGCAGTAAGAGGTATGCTCCCCAAGAACCGTCTTGGCAGCAAGATTCTCGGCAACCTGCACGTTTATGCAGGCCCTGAGCATCCGCACCAGGCACAGAATCCCAAAACCATCAAGTTAAACGAAATTTAAACAGAGCAAATGGAACAGACACACGCCCTTGGAAGACGTAAAGCAGCTGTAGCTCGCGTTTATCTTACAGCCGGCAAAGGCAACATCACGATCAACGACCGCACTCTCGAGAACTACTTCCCCGCAGAGACTCTCCAGTACATCGTGAACCAGCCTTTCGATGTCACCGGAACCGCTGGTCAGTTCGACGCAAAGATCACTCTCTGCGGCGGCGGCACCAAAGGTCAGGCAGAGGCAGTCCGCCTCGGCATCTCCCGCGCTCTCTGTGAGATTGACAAGGAAGCATACCGCGCCACTCTCAAGGCAGCCGGTTTCCTCACCCGCGATGCCCGCGAGGTCGAGCGCAAGAAACCCGGTCAGCCCGGTGCCCGCAGACGCTTCCAGTTCAGCAAACGTTAGTTATTTGTTGATTTACAGCACAGAGGCGGTTTTAAACATTCCCATGGAATGTTGCCGCCCTGCGGAAAAGGCCGGAGACCGGGAAATCCGCTACTCCGCCTTGAAGAAAAGAGGCCCGGAAGGGCACAGTTTAAAACAAGAAACAAAACAAAATGTCACGTACAAATTTCCAAGAACTGCTTGATGCAGGCGTTCACTTCGGACATCTTGCCCGCAAGTGGAACCCCAAAATGGCTCCCTACATCTTCGACCAGAAGAAGGGCACCCACATCATCGACCTGCACAAGACCATCGTCAAGCTTGACGAGGCTGCCGAGGAGATGAAGATTCTGGCCAAGAGCGGCCGCAAAATCCTCTTCGTAGCCACCAAGAAGCAGGCCAAGGACATCGTCAGCGAGAAAGCTGCAGCTGTCGGCATGCCTTCAGTCACCGAGCGCTGGGCAGGTGGTATGCTTACCAACTTCCCCACCATCCGCAAGGCCATCAAGAAGATGGGCACCATCGACAAGATGAAAGAAGACGGCACCTTCGATAAGCTCGCAAAGCGTGAGCGCCTCCAGGTCGACCGCCAGAGGGCAAAACTCGAGAAGAACCTCGGCTCCATCCGCGACATGAGCCGTCTCCCTTCTGCAATTTTCGTCATCGACGTACAGAAGGAGGCCAACGCCGTCAAGGAAGCCAACCGCCTCAACATTCCGGTATTCGCAATGGTTGATACTTGTTGCGATCCCACACCCATTGATTATGTGATTCCGGCAAATGACGACGCGGCAAAGAGCATCGAGTGCATCATGAACATCCTCTGCAAGGCCATCGCCGAAGGACTTGAGGAGCGTAAGCTCGAGAAGGACAAGGAAGCTCCCGCAGAAGAGGAGGGCGACGCCCCCAAGGCCGCTACCCGCAAGCTCCGCGCCCGCAAGGGTGCAAAGGCTGAGGAAGAGGCTCCCGCAGCCCCCGCAGCACCTGCAGCCGAGGCTCCCGCAGCCCCCGAAGCTCCCGCAGCAGAATAATTGTTCCATTTAACTCTAAAGAGATAAAGCTATGGCTATTACAGCAGCAGACGTAATGAAGTTACGCAAGATGACTTCCGCTGGTATGATGGATTGCAAGAAGGCCCTCGAAGAGGCTGAAGGCAACTTCGAGAAAGCCATCGGCATCATCCGCGAGAAGGGCAAGATGGTCGCCGCCAAGAGGGCAGACCGTGAGACCTCCGAAGGTGCCGTCAAGGCTCGTATCGCAGGTGGAAAGGGTATCCTGGTATGCCTTGGCTGCGAGACTGACTTCGTCTCCCGCAACTCCGACTTCCAGAATCTTGCCGAGGCTATCGCAGACGTGGCTATCGCCAACTGCCCTGCAGACCTCGAAGGCCTGAAAGCCTGCAAGATGGCTGACGGTTACACCGTGGAAGAGGCCGTCGAGGCTCAGACCGGCAAGACCGGTGAGAAGCATGTCCTGGTAGGATACGCCCTCGTCGAGGCTCCCTTCGTCGCCGAGTACATCCACAAGATCAACGGCAAGCTTGGTGCTCTCGTAGGCTTCAACAAGCCCGTTTCCGAGGCACTCGCCAAGGGTGTTGTCATGCAGGTCGCATCCATGAACCCCGTCTCCATCGGCGTCGCCGACTGCCCTCAGAGCGTACTGGACGAGGAAAAGACCGTGGCCATCCAGAAGACCAAGGACGAAATGGTCCAGAAGGCTGTCGATGCAGCTCTCAAGAAGGCCGGCATCAACCCCGCCCACGTTGACAGCGAGGATCATATCGAGTCCAACACCGCAAAGGGTTGGCTTACTCCCGAGCAGGCTGACAAGGCTCGCGAAATCATCAAGACCGTCGGCGCCGAGAAGGCAGCTTCTCTCAACGAGGTCATGATTGAGAACATCGCAAACGGCCGTGTCCAGAAGTTCCTCAAGGAGCAGACTCTCGAGGAGCAGGACTACCAGATGAGCGACGAGAAAATCAGCGTCAAGGATGCCATCGCAAAGGAAGACAAGGAGGCGAAGATTGTTGCCTTCAAGCGCTTCTCTCTTGCCGACTAAGCAACTTCTGCAACGAAACAGGCCGGGTACCTTTTGGGTGCCCGGCCTATTTGTATGCAAGAAACCGTCACTTAAGCAGCTTCTAAAGCAGCAGGTCTTCCTGTCTGATCTTGGGTACGAAGTGCGTGCCGTCGCGGCGATAGTAGCGCAGGTCGGAGCCTTCGGGAACCTCTACGAGTTCGATGCGGTCGGTCCCTTTGCCTATGGCCAGCACGGCCAGCGGCTCGAGGGGAAGGTTCAGGAGTTCCTGTACCTCTGAATGATTGAAAGCGCGGACAATCAGGGCGTTGAGTCCGATTTCCACGGCCTTGAGCGCCATGCTCTGCAGCGCAATCCCGAGGTCGATGTCTACCGAAGGCGACTCCGGTTCGGTACAGCACACGATGATGAATGCCTGCGGCTCGGTGCCCGGAACGGGAAGGTGCAGCTCGGGAAGATATGCGCCGAAGTGCAGCAGGCGGCAGAAGTCGGCGCCCCCTCCTGCGGCGTCAAGCAGCTTGAAGCGGAAGCGCTGGGCGTTTTTGCTTGACGCAATCTTGGGATTGACGCTGACGATGGCCTCCAGCTGCCTGGTGGCCACGATGTACGAGCTGTCGAAGCCCCTGTGGCTGCGGTTCCTGAGAAGAAGGGTGTCAAGGGATGGGGTGTTGCGCCGGACTACTGTCCGGGAGCCGCTGCGAAGGGCTTCTTCGCGTCTTTCAATGTAGTTGTCTGCCATGATTTCTGCTGCATATAAGCCCCAGGCCGCGCATGCGCTGCGGTTCCTGCGGTATGGTTACCGAGATGCTCCAGCGGCCGTATTCCGACGGCACCACGCCGCTTCGGTATCGGACCCGCACCGAGTCGGCGGGGTAGTAGACCGTTTCGGAGAAATACCTGCCGGAAGGGGAGCGCCAGACTACCTGCAGGGGGAAGCTTACAAGCGTGTCCCGGCGCAGCAGCGGCTTGTCGACGACGGTGTAGAATGATATGTCGTAGGACGACAGGGAATCGGTCATCTCGATCTCGAAGGAATACTCTCCGCTCCCGCCGGAACGCTGGAAATACTCACGCGCCACGGGCTCCCGGCAGGAGGCCAGCAGCATGAGGACGGCGAGCAGGGGAGCGGCCCTGCGCATTATTCGGGGGTCTTTTTCTCGCGGCGGCGATTACGCCCGTCACGGCCTCGGCGCTCAGTGTCCCTGGAGGCCGGTTCGGCACTCTTCTCGGGCTTGCGGCCCTCAGCCTTCTTGCCTTCAGGACGCTTGCCTTCGGCCTTCTGCTGAACACCTTCTTCCTTGCTGCGGATCTTCTTGTTCCTGTTCCGGGAACGCTTGCGCTTGGGTGCGTCGAAGCGGGAGATGCTGTCGTCGCCGACTGCGGTGACGAATTCGGGCATTACGGGCTCCGGCTCGGTCTTGAGCGATTCGGGCCTCTCGCCGTTGCGGTTCATTTCGATTATTTCGCGGACCTCTTCGGCGTCGAGGGCATATAGGTCGGCGTCGGAGTTGCGGTCGTACGAGAAATACATTATTTCCCGGAGAATGTCGGTCTTGCGGAGCCATGCCTGGCCGTCCTCGAATTCAAGCGGACCCTGAACCTTGGGGATGCGGGACTGGGCGTCCAGATAGTTTGCGACCTCGTAGTTGAGGCAGCACTTGAGCTTTCCGCATTGTCCGGCGAGCTTCTGGGGGTTGAGCGACAGGTCCTGGCAGCGGGCTGCCGAGGTGGATATGCTCTGGAACGACGTGATGTAGTTGGCGCAGCAAAGCTCGCGTCCGCAGACGCCCAGGCCTCCTATGAGACCTGCCTCCTGACGTGCGCCTATCTGTTTCATTTCTATGCGGATGCGGAACTCTTCCGCAAACACCTTGATGAGCTGGCGGAAGTCCACGCGGCCGTCGGCTATATAGTAGAAAATGGCCTTGGTGCCGTCGCCCTGGAACTCCACGTCGCCGATTTTCATCTCCAGACCGAGCTCGGCCGCTATCTTGCGGGCCTTTATCATGGTCTCGTGTTCGCGGGCGATGGCAGCCTGCCATTTCTGGATGTCAAGCGGCTTGGCCTTGCGGTAGATGCGGCGGAACTCCGTGCCCTCGCGGCTCACTCCCTTGCAGGCCATCTGCCTTGTGACGAGAGGCCCTGCGAGGGTGACTATGCCGAGGTCGTAGCCGTTGGCGGCCTCTACAATTACGAAGTCGCCGATGGCCAGATTCTGCTGAGAATCGTTGATATAGAAGCCTTTGCGGGTATTCTTGAAGCGCACCTCGAAGATGTCGGGGCACGTTCCGTCCTCAATGCCCTTGAGGATGTTGCAGTCCGACAGCTTGCAGCAGCCGGCGCGGTATGTCACCTCGTCGTTTTCCCCGCCCCTCACTACCGAGCAGCCGCGGAAACAATCGAATTGTATGGTCTCGTTATCCATCAGATGAAACTGTATAGTCTGTTCACCAGGTCGGCGAAAATTATTTTCATGTTGACGTTGCGCTCTATCATGCGGCTTGCCGAATCCAGGCACCCCAGTGCGTTTCTGGCGAAGCTCTTGCGTACCTTGGGCGCCCAGGCCGCGGCGTTGCCGGTGCCGGTCTGCGGCAGACCGAATCCCTGCTGGGTGAGGAATATGCCGCGCATTGCGTCAGCTGCAAATTTACAAAAAGCTTTGGCACTTTCACGCGAGGGGAGTGCGGAAATGCTTTCTCCTACCTGCAAAGCCTCGAAAAGGTCGCGGCGCACCAGAGCTTCCATCAGGGAGTCCAGCAGCTCGGGCGACTCGAATTCGGGAGCGCGTACCTCCGAGCTGAGCTGCAGGCGCTGGCACCGGGACGCGATGGTCTGCAGGACCTTTTCCGGAGCGTGGACGATGAGAATGAAAACGGTCTTCTCGTCCGGCTCCTCGATGGCCTTCAGAAGGCGGTTGGCGGCCTCCTGATTCATCTTTTCGGGCAGGTAGATGACGACCGAACGCCATCCGCCCTCGAGCGCGCTGAGCGACAGCTGCGACAGGACTTCGCGGGCCTCTGCCACCGGGATGAGGGACGTCTTGCTGTCGATGCCGAGGGCCGCCCCGAGCTGGGCTTCGGTAAAACGCGGATTCTGCTGCATCAGGGCCCGCAGTTGTGGCATCAGGGCCGTCGAAGTCTGGGGCGAGGTGGTGGGGAACACGAAGTGGATGTCGGGGTGAATGAGCTTGCTCACACGGTTGCAGGAGGGGCAGACTCCGCAGGAATCGCCGTCCGCCCTGTCGGGACAGTAGAGATACTGCAGGAAGGCGAGCGCGACGCTGAACGCGGGCCCTCCGTCGGGCTCGGTGAACATCAGGGCATGAGGTATGCGCCCGGATGAAACCATGCCGGA
>CAMOGR010000169.1 GCA_946614205.1 uncultured Bacteroidales bacterium
TGCATGCCCTGCCCGCACGGAATCAACATCCCGGGGGTGTTCCGTTTCTACGACAAGAGCGTGGTGGACGAGACTTACGTCCGCAGTAGCGAGCAGAAAGATTTCCTGAGGGCCCGCAAGCGCTATCTGGCCCAATACGACAAGGCCGTCGAGAGCGTCCGGCAGGCGGATCATTGCATTTCGTGCGGCGTATGCGCTCCGCATTGCCCGCAGCATATCCGCATTCCCCGCGAGCTTGCCAGAATCGACGCTTACATCGAGGCAATCAAGCAGGGAACCCTGTAGGAGGGGTGCTCAGAAAAGTTTCTTTCCTACTGTGGCTACGAAATCCTTGAGATAGAAAGGCTCGAAGTAAGCCGTATCCCTGAAGGCGCCGGCTGCGAATTCCCGCAGTGCAGGCGCCTTCATTGCGTCCGCCCTGGGACATTCCTGCCGGAAGGACCTGCCGGGCCCGGCGAGTATACTCTCGCACTTGGCAACTCCGTCGCCTATGAACAGGATGGCTTCCTGGTTTTCGCTTTTGCTTTCTCCGGCAGGAGCTCCGGAGGGCAGTGCTGCTTCGGGGCGACTTTGGCCCTTACGAACAGGAGCCCCGGAGCAGCACTGCTCTCCGGAAATGCTCCTGCCTGTCAGAGGCAGATTACCGAATATCGAATCGATGCCTTCAATGATGCGGGGCGATATTTCGCTGAGCCTTGTGCCGTCTGCGGAATAAACTGCGGTATATACTTCCATGCGGCGTGCGTCTATCATGGGGACGATGTACCGGCACCCTTCCGGAAGGCCTTCTTCAATGGCCTGGGCGGCGAGGACGTCCAGAGTGCTGACGGCAAGGAGAGGAATGCCGCCTCCGAAGCACAGGCCCTTTGCCGTTGAGGAACCGACTCGCAGCCCGGTGTAGGAGCCGGGCCCCATGCTGAGGCAGACGGCGTCGCAGTCGCTCACGCGGAGGCCTCTTTCGTCGAGAACTTCCTGTACGAAAGGTGCCGTGAGTGCAGCGTGGGCCCTGGGCTCGCTGCTCATGCGGCTTGCGCTTATGCGGTCTCCCTCCAGAAGTGCGACGGAGCAGAGGGAGGTTGAGGTCTCCAGAAGGATTATACGGCTATCCATTGTTCGAAAAAGATACGTGCCTGAGGAAGAATCGCCGCCGCGAAGGAGCGCAGTGCGGGGTAAACCTTGCAGGCTTCGAGTTTTTGCGGGTCCACCATTTCCCAGCTGGCGTTGAGTCCGTCGAAGGCGCATATTACCAGGCCGAGCAGAAGGGCCGTGGTGAAGATGGAGAACAGTGCTCCAAGCAGGCGCAGAAGCCATCCGAGGGTGGCGATTTTGAAAAGTTTTGTGATGATTTTCCCGGTAATCGCCATGACGAGGGCGGTCGCGAGAAAAATCACGATGAAGCAAATTATATATGTGGCCCTTTCACCTCCGCCCAGCTGCAACATGGCAATCCTGGTGAGGTCCGGGGCGAAGCGGCCGGCCACGAAAGCGCCCATGAAAACGGACAGGAGCGATACTATCTGCATTATCAGGCCTTTCACCAGGCCTATGATGATACCTGGTATGAAGAGGGCGAGCAAGACGATATCCAAAACTTCCATAGTTGAAACTTCGTGAAATTTGTTATATTTGCAAGTTAATTGTCGCTACGCTGCAAAAGTAAGGAAAAATTATGACATTCAAAGAATATAAAGGCTTGGATTTGGTTGCCGCAGGCAATGAAGTTTTGGAGAGATGGCGCGCCATGGATGCATTCGGAAAGTCGCTCGCACTGCGCGAGGGCGCTCCCGAATTCATATTCTTCGAGGGCCCTCCCAGCGCAAACGGAATGCCCGGCATACACCATGTCATGGCCCGCAGTATAAAAGACGCCGTCTGCCGTTACAAGACGCAGAGCGGCTACAAGGTGCGCCGCCGTGCCGGCTGGGACACCCACGGTCTTCCCGTGGAGCTCGGAGTGGAAAAGAAGCTCGGTATCACCAAGGAAGACATAGGCACCAAAATCAGCGTCGAGGACTATAACCGCGCCTGCCGCGAGGAAGTCATGAAATATACCGCCGAGTGGCGCACCCTCACCGAGCGTATCGGCTATTGGGTGGACATGGACGACCCGTACATCACGTACGACAACCGTTACATAGAGACCCTGTGGTACCTCCTCAAGGAAATATACGGCAAGGGCCTGCTGTACAAGGGCAAATCCATTCAGCCCTACAGCCCTGCCGCCGGTACCGGCCTCAGCACGCACGAGCTCAACCAGCCCGGCTGCTACCGTGACGTCAAGGACACCACGGTCTGCGCCCAGTTCAAGGCAAAAGGGGAGCAGGACCTGTATTTCCTCGCCTGGACCACAACGCCCTGGACCCTTCCTTCCAACACCGCCCTTTGCGTCGGCCCTCTCATCGACTATGTGAAGGTACGCAGCACAAACCCCTACACTGGCGCTCCGGCCACCTACATCCTGGCCAAGGACCTTGTGCCTGTGTGGTTTAACGGCAAGGTCGAATTCGAGGTGCTGCCCGGCGTCATCAAGGGCAGCGAGCTCGTGGGAATGGAGTACGAACAGCTCATCCCCTGGTTCAAGGCGGACAAGGGCGCATTCCGCGTCATCCCCGGCGATTACGTCACGACCGAGGACGGTACCGGCATAGTCCACATCGCACCTACTTTCGGAGCGGACGACGCCCGTGTGGCCCGCGCCGCCGGAGTTCCCGCCCTGCAGGTCATCGACAAGGACGGCTCTCCCCAGGCGCAGGTGGACCTCAAGGGCCGCTTCTTCCGCCTCGAGGACCTCGACCCCGAATACGTTGCACAGAGGGTTGACCCCGTGTACGCCCAGTGGGCCGGCCGCTACGTAAAGAATGCCTACGACGACAGCCTTCCCGCAGACGCTCCCACGCTCGACGTGGACCTCTGCGTCATGCTCAAGGCCGCCGGCAAGGCCTTCCGCATAGAGAAGCACGTTCACTCGTATCCCCACTGCTGGCGCACCGACAAGCCGGTCCTCTATTACCCGCTCGACAGCTGGTTCATCCGTGCCAGCGCCGTGCGTGAGCAGATGATGCGTCTGAACGATTCCATCACCTGGAAGCCGGAGTCCACCGGCACCGGACGTTTCGGCAAATGGCTTGAGAACATCCAGGACTGGAACCTCAGCCGCAGCCGCTACTGGGGTACGCCCCTTCCTGTCTGGCGCACCGAGGACGGCAGGGAAGAAGTCTGCATAGGCAGCGTCCGCGAACTCTGGGACGCCATAGAAAAGAGCGTCGAGGCCGGATTCATGCAGTCCAACCCCCTGAAGGACGCGGGCTTCGACCCTTCCGACATGAGCAAGGAGAACTACGACCGCATAGACCTTCACCGCCCGTACGTAGACAATATCATCCTCGTTTCTCCCAAGGGCCGCAGGATGCAGCGCGAGAAAGACCTTATCGACGTGTGGTTCGACTCCGGCGCCATGCCTTACGCCCAGACGGGCCTCCGCGGCATGGGTACGCCCGATTTCGGCGCCACCGCCGACTTCATCGCAGAAGGCGTGGACCAGACTCGCGGATGGTTCTACACCCTGCACGCGATTCATACCATGGTCAGCGGCACTCCTGCGTTCAAACGCGTGATTTCCAACGGTCTCGTCCTCGACAAGAAGGGCGAGAAGATGAGCAAGCGCCTCGGAAACGCGGTCGACCCGTTCGCCGCCATCGACAAGTATGGCGCCGACGCCCTCCGCTGGTACATGCTCACCAACGCCCAGCCCTGGGACAACCTCAAGTTCGACGAGAGCGGAGTTGAGGAAGTGCGCCGCAAGTTCTTCGGCACGCTGTACAATTCCTACTCGGTCTTTGCGCTGTACGCCAACCTTGACGGCTTCGAACCCGGCGTCGGAGACGTCCCTTATGCCGAAAGGCCTCTTTTCGACCGCTGGATAATCTCCAGGCTCAATACCCTCTGCAGCCGTGTGACGGCCGCCTATGAGGACTACGACGTCACCCTTGCAGGCCGCCTGATCCAGGATTTCGTCTGCGACGACCTCAGCAACTGGTACATACGCCTCAACAAGAAGCGTCTCTGGGGTTCCGGCATGCCGGAGGACAAGCTGGCCGCTTACCAGACCCTGTATGAGGTGCTGAAAGACATAGCACTGCTCGGTGCGCCCATCGCCCCGTTCTTCATGGAACGCCTGTGGCTCGACCTGGTCCCCGGCAGCGAGTCGGTTCATTTCGAACCAATGCCGAAGAGCGACGCCTCCCTTGTGGACGCCGGACTCGAGGAGAGCATGTCATTCGCGCAGAAGGCCTCCAGCATGGTGCTGGCGCTCCGCAAGAAGGTCGGCATCAATGTGCGCAAGCCTCTTGCAAAGGTACTTGTCCCAGTGCTTGACGAGGGTGTGCGCGAACACATCGAGAAGGTGCGCGACATCTTCCTTACCGAGGTCAACGTCAAGCGTCTGGAGTTCCTTCACGACACCACCGGCATCATCACCAAGAAGATAAAGCCCAATTTCAAGACTCTGGGCAAGATATACGGCAAGCAGATGAAGGAAATCGCCGCCGCCTTCGGCACTCTTGACCAGAAGACCATTTCGGCTATCGAGGCGTCAGGGGAGTACGTGCTCAGCCTGCCCTCCGGCGACGTGACTCTCCGCGACGGCGACTACGAAATCTCCTCCGAGGACATGCCCGGCTGGCTCGTCGCCACTGAAGGCACCCTCACCGTCGCGCTCGACATAGTGCAGACTCCCGAGCTGGTTCTCGAGGGTACCGCACGCGAGCTGATTCATCCAGTCCAGAATCTCCGCAAGGAGAGCGGATTCTCCCTCACCGACCGCATCGATACGTTCATCTACGCCGACGGTGCGGCTTATGAAAGCATTAACAAGGCACTTGCGGCGCACGGTATGTACGTCGCCTCCCAGACCCTCTCCAAGAGCCTGGTCCTCAGGCCTCTGGGCGAAGCTCCCGCAGAGGCCGTCCAGGTGCAGTGGGAAGATACAAGCATCAGCATAAAACTCAACCGCATATAATTATGGCAGAAGAACTCAAAACACGTTATTCCGACGAAGAACTTGCTGAATTCAAGGGCATTATCGAAGAGATGCTCACCAAGGCCCGCGCAGAGTACGACACCCTTCGTCACGTTATTATGCACAACGGTTCCAATGACATCGAGGATACGTCCCCTTCGTTCAAGACCGTCGAGGATGACGGCGCCAATCAGCTCTCCAAGGAAGAGGCGAGCCAGCTGGCGCAGCGTCAGTACAAGTTTATCCAGAATCTCGAGGCCGCACTCGTGCGCATCGAGAACAAAACCTATGGCATCTGCCGCGTTACCGGCAAGCTCATACCGAAGGAGCGCCTGAGGCTCGTCCCTCACGCCACTCTCACCGTTGAGGCGAAGGAGATGCTCGCCAAGCAGGGTAAGAAATGAAAATTTCCAAGGGTGCCAGGCTCATCATCCTCGGGGTGGTGCTGGTTGTCATCGACCAGGTAATCAAGTACCTGGTCAAGACCAACATGACTCTTGGCCAGCAGATTTACGTGCTCGGTGACTGGTTCCGCCTGTGTTTCGTCGAGAACGAGGGCTTCGCCTTCGGCATGAAGTTCGGCGGAGCGGTCGGAAAGTTTGCCCTGTCGCTGTTCCGCATCGTGCTCTGCGGCGCGCTTGTATGGTGGATTTCGTCGCTTTGCCGGAAGGGCAAGGCGCCTGCCGGCGTACTGG
>CAMOGR010000170.1 GCA_946614205.1 uncultured Bacteroidales bacterium
AATCTGCGAGAAGTCGAGCACCGCGTCTATGTCCACCACCGGTACGAGCATGTCGGCGGTAATCTTGCCGCCGATGAAAGAATCGATGCGGCGGGCGAACTCCTCGACGTTCTCCTCCTTGAGAGTGAGGCCGGCTGCGTACACGTGGCCGCCGAAGTTCTCGAGGATGTCGGCGCAGCTTTCTATGGCCTCGTACAGGTCGAACCCGGCGATGCTGCGGGCTGAGCCGGTGACGAAGCCGTTGGACTTGGTGAGCACCACGGTGGGCTTGTAGTAGGCCTCCACGAGCCTGGAGGCTACAATTCCGACTATGCCCTTGCTCCAGCGGGGGTTGTACACCACCGTAGCGTTCTCCCTGGCGAGGCAGCTGCCGCTCTCCACCATCTCGAGGGCCTCGCGGGTGACCTCGCGGTCGATGTTCTTGCGTTCGTTGTTGTTCTCGTTGATTTTCTCTCCGATGAACAGGGCCTTGTCTTCGTCGTCGGAGGTGAGGAGTTCCACAGCCAGGCGGCCGCTTTCCATGCGACCCGCCGCGTTGATCCGGGGGCCTATCTTGAAGACTATGTCGTCTATTGTGACGTGGCCGGGCTCGAGGTTGGAAAGGCTTATCATGGCGAGAAGGCCCTTGTGGGGGTTCTCGTTGAGCTGACGAAGACCGAAGTGCGCCAAGGTGCGGTTCTCGCCGACCATGGTGACGAGGTCCGACGCTATGCTGACTACAAGCAGGTCCAGCAGCGGGACGATGCTCTCGAAGGGCACGCCGTAGCGCTGGGAGTAGGCCTGCACCAGTTTGAAGCCAACGCCGCAGCCGGACAGGTCGTCGAAGGGATAATTGCAGTCTTCCCGCTTGGGGTCAAGCACCGCGACGGCGGCGGGGATGGTCTCCTCCGGAAGATGATGGTCGCATATTATCATGTCCACACCCTTCGACCTGGCGTATTCGGCCTTGTCTATAGCCTTGATGCCGCAGTCGAGCGTGATAATCAGGCCGAAGCCGCCCTCGAACGCCCAGTCTATGCCTTTGTAGGACACTCCGTAGCCCTCGTCATACCTGTCGGGGATGTAGAAGTCGACTGCGGAGGTGAAGCGGCGGATGAAGGAGAAAACAAGGGCGACCGCCGTGGTACCGTCCACGTCGTAATCGCCGTAAACGAGGATGCGCTCGCCGGTGGTGATGGCCTTGCGCAGGCGTTCCACGGCAGCATCCATATCTTTCATGAGGAACGGGTCGTGGAGGTCGCTCAGGGCGGGCCGGAAGAAGGTGCGGGCCTGTTCGAAGGTCTCCACTCCCCTCTTGACAAGAAGCTCGGAGAGCACATGGTCAATACCCACCTCGGCGGAGAGTTTCTCCACCTTCGCCGGGTCGGCCGGTTCGCTTACTATCCATTTACATTCCTTTGCCATGGCTCCAGTCAACAAATATACGAATATTTTTCGTACTTTTGCATCCAATATGAATATCGAACTTAGCGAACAGGAGCAAATCCGCCGCGAATCGCTGGCGAAGCTCAGAGAACTTGGCATAGAGCCCTATCCCGCAGCTGAATATCCCGTAAATGCAAGCGCAGCGGAAATTTCGGCCGGATACAATCCCGAAGAGGGTAATTTCGCACAGGTGTGCATAGCCGGCAGGCTCATGAGCCGCCGCATCATGGGAGCCGCCTCCTTCGGCGAGCTCCAGGACGAGAGCGGCCGCATACAGATTTACGTCAAGAGGGACGAAATCTGCCCCGGTGAGGACAAGACCATGTACAACACGGTCTGGAAGAAACTCCTCGACATCGGCGACATCATCGGCATCAAGGGTTTTGCATTCATCACCCAGACAGGCCAGCTGAGCGTCCACGCCAAGGAGCTCACCCTGCTGAGCAAGTCGCTCCGGGTGCTTCCCATAGTCAAGGAAGCCGACGGCCAGGTGTTCGACGCGGTCACCGACCCCGAACTTCGCTACCGCCAGCGCTACGTGGACCTCATCATCAATCCCCAGGTCAAGGAGGTGTTCGTCAAGAGGGCCCGCATCATCGCAACCATGAGGGATTATTTCAACGCCGCAGGCTGCCTTGAGGTCGAGACTCCCATCCTGCAGAGCATACCCGGCGGAGCGACTGCGCGTCCGTTCGTCACCCACCACAACGCCCTGGACATTCCCCTGTACCTCCGCATCGCCAACGAGCTGTACCTCAAGAGGCTCATCGTAGGCGGCTACAGCGGTGTATATGAGTTCGCCAAGGATTTCCGCAACGAAGGTATGGACAAGACCCACAACCCCGAGTTCACCTGCATGGAGATATACGTGGCCTACAAGGACTACAACTGGATGATGGCCTTCGTGGAGAAGATGCTGGAGAAGATTTCAGTGGCCGTGAACGGCACCACCACCGTCGACATCGCAGGGCAGAGGGTCGATTTCGCAGGTCCTTACCGCCGCCTGCCCATCCTTGAGGCCATCAAGGAGTACGCCGGCGTGGACGTGAAGGGCATGGACGAGGAGCAGCTCCGCGCCACCTGCCGCAAGCTGAACGTGGATATCGAGCCTTCAATGGGCAAGGGCAAGCTCATCGACGCCATCTTCGGAGCATACTGCGAAGACAAGCTCGTGCAGCCCACATATATAATCGATTACCCTGTGGAGATGTCTCCTCTCACGAAGCGTCACCGCACCGACCCGACCCTTACCGAGCGCTTCGAGCTTTTCGTCTGCGGCAAGGAACTTGCCAACGCCTACTCCGAGCTCAACGACCCGGTGGACCAGTTGGAGCGCTTCGAGGAGCAGGCTGCGCTCAAGAGCAAGGGTGACGACGAGGCCATGTATATCGACATGGACTTCGTGCGCGCACTCGAATACGGCATGCCTCCCACCTCCGGCCTCGGCATGGGAATCGACCGCCTGACCATGTTCATGACGGGGCAGACTACGATTCAGGACGTTCTTTTCTTCCCTCAGATGAGACCTGAGAAGACACTCAAGAAGGATAGCGAGGCTCCTGCAGAATAGTTCTCATGTCCCCGGAACTGCTGACCAGCGCACAGAATCCTAAGATCAAGCGCCTGCTCGCTCTGCAGAAGGACTCTTCCCTGCGGCGCGAGAGCGGCGTTTTCGTCGTCGAAGGGCGTCGGGAGCTCGCTCACTGCCTTCGTTCCGGTTACAGCGTCGATTCCGTTTTCTTCTGTCCTGAGCTTTATGGCATCCAGGACGCTGCCCCCAGCCGGACGGCACCGGGCTCCTGTTAC
>CAMOGR010000171.1 GCA_946614205.1 uncultured Bacteroidales bacterium
CGTATTGCCAGTTGAGGATGGACAGTCCGTAGCCTACCGTACACAGCGGCGGCATGAGCGCAGTGGCGATGGCGACGCCTGAAAGGACGGTGCCCCTCTCCTTGCGGGAGTTCTCAAGGATGCCTGCAAGTCCGCCGAACAGGGCGATGAGCACGTCATAGATGGTGGGATTGGTACGTGCGAGCAATTCCGTAGGATGCTCCAGGTTGAGCGGACTCAGAAGGAAGTACAGAGTGGATGCCACGATGCTGATGGAGACCATCACTCCGAAGTTGCGCAGCGAATCCTTGAGCAGCTGGCCGTCCTGCACTCCGAGGCTGAAGCCGAATCCGAGTATGGGACCCATCACCGGGGATATGAGCATGGCGCCGATGATGACGGGGATTGAATTTACATTGAGCCCGACAGACGCAATTATGATGGCACAGGCCAGAATGAAGACGTTGGGCCCGCGGAAATAGACATTCTTGCGGATGGACAAACCGGCACCCTCAAGGTCCATGTAGTCGGACATATTGACGAGGGAACGGAAAAAACTGCTTGGCTTTCTGCTCATGGTGCGCTTGTTTTCAAAACGGCAAGATAGGATTTTTAGCGTCAATTACCAAATTTTGGCTTATCTTTGCTCTCCGTATGAAACGCCTTTTCGCTTTTTTAGCACTTGCCGCAGCATTGTCGGCATGCTCACCAAGGGCCCTGCGCACAGGAGACCTCGTATTTGTCGGAATACCAGCAGACTACCGCATAAGCGGCTCGATGTCGGACGCAATCTCCGACGCCACCTCGGCCGGAAGCCCGCTCAACATCATACACGCCGCCATACTTGACGTGCAGGGAGACTCAGTTTGGGTAATCGACGCCACGATAAAGCACGGAGTAGACCGGCATCCGCTCGACACATTCCTCACCGATTTCACGCTCAAGGACGGTTCCTACCCCACTTTCATCGTAAAGCGCCTGCGCGACACCACCGGAGTAACCCGGTTCGTAAAGAATGCCAGAGAATTCACAGGGCTTTCATACAACTGTTCTTTCGTGCCGTGCGACACCGCACGCTACTGCACGGAACTCATCAGGGACAGTTACATAAGGCCGGACGGCAGTTACGTCTTCAGCGAAGCCCCGATGAATTTCCTCGCTCCTGACGGCACCATGCCGGAGTACTGGAACGAGTTGTTCGAACTGCTTGGCCAGCCGGTACCCCAGGGGGTTCCGGGGACCAATCCCAGAGCGATGATGGAGGAAGGGTGCCTTAAGGACGCAGGAGTCAGGCTTCTTCCTTGACAGCCTTGTTGTAGCACTCCCTGCAGAGGGGCTCGTAGATATCTTTCTCGCCCAGAACCACAAGGTCTTTGCTCTTGGAAAGACGGTGCGAGTGGTTGGCCAGATTGCCGCACTTCACACAGATGGCATGCACCTTCTGCACATCCTCAGCCACGGCCATCAGCTGCGGCATGGGGCCGAAAGGCTTGCCGAGATAATCGGTATCGAGTCCGGCCACGATTACGCGTACGCCCCTGTCGGCAAGAGTCTGGCAGACCTCCACGAGGTTGGCCCCGAAGAACTGGGCCTCGTCCACCCCGACGACCTCGACATCGGAGGCCACCTTGAGCATCTCGGACGCATCCGCAATCGGCTGTGAAGTAATCTTGTGAAAATCGTGGGAGACCACTTCGACATCAGAGTAGCGGTTGTCGAGAGCGGGCTTGAAAATGGCAATTTTCTGGTTCGCAAACTGGGCGCGGCGAAGGCGCCTTATGAGTTCCTCGGTCTTTCCGGAGAACATTGAGCCGCAAACTACTTCGATGCAGCCGGATTTTTTGTGGTTTTCTGAAAACATTTGCTTAGCTTTGTGGAGACAAATATATAAAAAACTTGCGATATGCCGAGCGGAATTCTGTACATAGTTCCCACTCCCGTAGGAAACCTTGACGACATCACTCTGCGGGCCCTTGAGGTCCTCAGGACCGCCGACATCATACTTGCCGAAGACACCCGCACCAGCGGCGTCCTCCTGCAGCACTACGGCATCAAGGGCAAACTGCTCGCGCATCACAAGTTCAACGAACATCAGACCGTCGGGCTCCTCAAGGAGAAGATTCTCGCAGGAGCCACTGTCGCCCTGGTCTCCGACGCCGGCACTCCCGGTGTGAGCGACCCGGGATTCCTGCTTGCCAGGGAATGCGCCCGCGAAGGCATAGAAGTGCAGACTCTGCCGGGAGCCACTGCCTGCATACCGGCACTCGTATCTTCCGGGCTCCCCTGCGACAGGTTCTGCTTCGAAGGGTTCCTTCCCCTCAAGAAAGGCCGCCGCACTCTGCTGGAATCACTTGCCAAAGAAACAAGGACTATGATATTCTACGAATCACCAAGGCGTCTTGTACAGACGCTGAGGCAGTTTGCTGAGGTTTTCGGCCCCGGACGCGCCTGCTCCGTCGCCAGGGAAATCTCCAAGCTGCACGAAGAGCACCGCCGGGGCACCCTCGGCGAGGTGCTGAAGCATTTCGAGGCCGTCGAGCCGAAGGGAGAAATCGTAATCGTGGTTGCCGGGCTGCCCGCAGAGGGGCACCGCGAACACCACAACAAGTACAGGGAGGGGACGGACGATGGCAGCGAAGAAAACGCCGGATAAAGGGACTCCTTCTTCGGTATTCAAAGTCGGGGCAATCGCCCTCGCATTTCTCGTAATCGGTTATCAGTCGGCACTTTTCCTGCATCGCGCCGCGGTTCTGCGCATCGAAGCCCTGCGCGACCGCCCGGACACGGTATACGTAGTGGACGCAGGCCTTGCCGCCCGGGTGCTCGGAACGCCGCAGGACTCCGGCGCATGGAATGCCGCAAGCGGCAGTACTCCTGCCGCAGAGCCCACCAGGCCTGCGACGGGTTCCGGCACTGCCCCGACAAAGCATTCAGCCATGAGGGGCAGCGCAGCCGTGATTGTCCGCCGCGACGCCTCACACAGCGAAAGCGTAAACCGGGTGCGCCGCCAAGGGCGTCCCGTAGAGAGTTTCCGCTTCAACCCGAACACAGTAAGCGTAGACGAGCTTATCCGTCTGGGGTTCAGCGAGAAACAAGCGCTCGCGATCGACAGTTACCGGGCAAAGGGAGGCCGTTTCCGCAGGCGCTCCGACTTCGCCCGGAGTTACGTCGTTTCCGACTCGGTATTCCGCAGGCTCGAGCCGTTCATAGACATCCCCAGACTGGACATCAACCGGGCGGATTCGGCCGATTTCGACGGCCTGCCGGGCATAGGTCCGTACTTTGCCGCAAAGATGGTCAGTTACAGGGAGAGGCTC
>CAMOGR010000172.1 GCA_946614205.1 uncultured Bacteroidales bacterium
CGACAATGACGAAGGTGACTCCGCCCGAGTCATTGATGTTCTGTCCGTTCGCTATCACCGTCAGCTGGTCCTTCTCGGAATAGCCGGAAACCAGTGCATTCCCGTTCCATAGCACTCCGCGGTTATCCCGGAGCACATCGTCCCCGTCCTTCTCTCCCAGCGTGGCGCCGCCCTTCACGCCAACGTTTCCGAACCATCCTTTCTCGTATTCCTTCTTGAGCGCCACGTCCAGCACTTTCTCGCGGGAACCGTCCTGAATGCCGGAAGCACGGGTCTGCTCGGACTCGCGGTCAATCACGCGGATCTTGTCCACCACCGCGGCAGGAAGGTTGTTAAGTGCCGTACTCTGGTCGTTGAAGAAGAACGTGCGGCCGCCTACGGTGAGCTTGTCGATTTCCTCTCCGTTGAACTTCACCTTGCCGTCTTCGGTGATTTCCATGCCCGGCATACGCTGGAGCAGGTCCTTGAGCATGGCGTTGGCTCCCACGCGGAAGGATGATGCATTAAACTCAACGGTATCCTGCTTCACCACGATGGGGTTTCCCACGTCGCTTACCACGGATGCTTTCAGGAAATTCTCGTCCACCTGCAGGCGGATTGTGCCCATATCCACCCTCCTTTCACGGAAGTACCGTTCCCTGACGAACGGCTTGTACCCCATCATCTCAACGTGGAAGGTATAGCTGCCGAAGGGCACTTCGTCCAGCTTGGCCTCGCCACCCGCGTCCGTAAGGGTGAAGTTGGTGATGGTCGTATCTTTGGAGGGAATGACGTACACGGAAGCAAAACTCACCGGCTCGTTGGTCAGCGAGTCCAGTACGGTGGCCTTGATTTCGCTCAGCCGCTGCTGGAAAACATTGTCGTTGAGGATGACGACCTGGGCCCTGGCCGACAGGCCTAGAAGGGCCAGCAATATCGTGATATACAGTTTCTTACTCATTTTCTTCCACGAATGTTGTATATGATTCATTGGTAGTCCTGGCGCAATATAGTTATTTTTCCCATGACTCCTGATTTTTTTAGGAGAACCCCTTTGGAATTTAGGAGTCGAGTACGGTTGAGAGAATCTTCCGCTTGTAAGTGGCTGAGAGCCATACGGTACGGACGGCGAGGTGGATGAAGTAGGCGGCGAGCAGGGCGTGCAGGCTGGCGTCTGCGCCTGTGGAGGCGAAAAACGCGCTTCCGGGTCCGGGTCCGAAGAGGAGCCATCCTCCGAGGAAGCCCGCCATCGCGCCGGCCATCGATGCGAACAGGCTGCCGGCCTCGGTGGCGCCCAGGTAAATGCCGTCCCAGGTGAACGCGGCGCAGCCCACAGGAGGCATGACGAGCAGCCAGGGGAGGAAGCGCGAGCAGGTTTCGACGACGGTCACGTCATCCGTGAAAAACCGCATCACAGGCACTCCCAGGCCATAATATACCCCAATAAACAGGATGGCCACTCCGAGGCTCCACAGGAAAACGTATTTGACGGTGCTGCGCAGCATGGGCTTGTCGCAGGCTCCGATGAACCGCCCCGTAAGCGCCTCCCCTGCGTATGCGAATCCATCCGTAAAGTAGGAGAACAGCATCAGCAGCTGCATCATTATGGACGAGCAGGCCAGGAGCGTGTCGCCGAAGCCGGCGGCGATGGCCGTATATCCCATGTAAATGGCGGTGAAGCACAGCGAGCGGCCCATGAGGTTGCCGTTCATTGCGAGGAAAGGCTTGAGGGACGACCAGTGGAAGACCTCCTGCAAGTCCTTCCTGCCCACGAGTCCTATTATCCTGCGGTATTTTATCAGGCAGACAAGCAATGCGAACAGCAGTCCGGTATACTGTGCGACCACGGTTCCTGCCGCGATGCCGTCGAAGCCTATTCCGCTCCAGCCCAGGCAGCCGAAACTCAGCAGGATGGACGCCGCGATATTGATGCAGTTGACAATAAGGTCCGTCCACATCGAACTCATGGAGTCCTGCATGCCTACGAACCAGCCCCTCAGCACCATCAGGCCGAGGGTGGCGGGGGCGGCCCAGATGCGGATGAAAAAGTACCTGACGGCGAGTTCGCATACATCCGGGGACGAACTGACCACCAGCATCCCGAGTCTGATGAACGGCCGTTGGATTGCCAGCAGGAGGATGGCGATGCCGAGCGACAGGCCGATGCCGCGCGAAAGGATCCTGCCGCATTCCTTCCAGTCGTTCCTGCCGAAGGCCTGGGCGGTAAGCCCGCCGGTGCCGGTGCGCAGGAAGAAGAAGTTCCAGTACAGCATGTTGAGGAGCATGGAGCCGACTGAAATGCCCCCGATGAAGGCAGCGGCTTCACCTTCCGGCAGATGGCCCGCGAGCGCAGTGTCCACCATTCCCACGAGGGGGACGGTAAGGTTGGCGAGTATGCTGGGAACCGACAGGCGCAGAATCTCCCGGTTGAGGGCGCGGCCTGTCATAGTATGTGGTCGGCTGCGGCGCAGAGCGCCTCGTAGAATTCTTCCCCGAAGGCATCGGTAAGGGGCCCCTTGAGGAACTGGTAAGCCCTGATGCCTTCGCGCCGGCCCTTTTCGAAAGCCGGCTTGCAGATATTCCAGCGGTGCAGGTTGAGGGCTGTGCCTCCGCCCTTGAAGTGTTTGACTCTCACGGGATAGAGTGAGCACGAGGCGGGCTTGCGGCAGCCGCATTTCTCGATGGCGCAGAGGCATTCCCCGTCGGGCCCGAACTGTGCGAATGCACAAACCCCCGAGCCTGGCACCAGCGGAGTGACGAGGTCTCCTTCCGGGTCGATTTCGAAGAAGCCGTTGAGGTCGACGGCCTCCCGTCCTGCAGGCATCATTTCGGGAGAATACTTGGAGAATTCGCGCTCGAGCCCGGGGAGTTCGCTTTCGTCGAGTGGCGCGCCGGCATCGCCCTCGATGCAGCATACGCCCTTGCAGGCCTCGTAGTCGCAGCAGAAGTATTCGCTCACCACGTCCTCGGAAACGAGGATGTCGCCTATCTGGATGATGGTGCCGTGAGGATTGTTCATTCCACTACGAATTCTGATTGACAGGAACTCAGGGCCGAGAAGAATCCGCGTACCTCCGAGGCGCTGATTGCCTTGATGCGGCCTTCGTAGGAGTTGCCCAGGTCGCGCCCGAGGGCGTTGCGGTACAGAATGTTGTCCCTTGAGATGGCGGTGTTGCCCACCGTGGCCGCCATGTTGCCGAGGACCTTGGCCTTTGCCCTTTCCAGCACCTGGGGGCTTACCTCCTTGAGAGAAAGGCTGTTGATGCAGGAGCGTACGGCGTCAAGGGCGTCGGAAGGCCTCGCCGGGACTACGGACGCAGGCAGGCCGGACGCCGGTACGGGATAGCAGTTTACGTAGAGTGAGACGGATTCGGCTGGAAGCAGTTCCGCGTCTCCGCTCACGCTGTATCGGAAGCCCTTTCCTGACAGGCTGCGGGCCAGTTCGTCCTCGAGGGCGGCACAGGCCACGCGGAGCAGCATGTTGCTTTCTGCGCTGAACTGCCACAGGGCGCTCAGGGACACGGAGACGCCTTTCTCCCTCCAGTCTCCGGATGTGTAAGTTGTTGTCCAGCAAGTGCGGAGGGGGTATGTCAGCCTGGGACGTGCGACTCTCTGGCGGCCGGTCGGGAAACCGCTGAGTATCTGGGAGAGGGTGCGCAGGGTGGAGGCTTCGTCGAGGTCGCCCATCAGCACTATGATGGAATTGTGGGAGTTGGCCCCTTTCTTTGCGATGTAACTGTCCACCCTTTCGGCGAAGTCGTCGCCGGGCGTTCCCGGCATGCTGCCCGCTGCATATATGTAGGAAGGGCACATGGTGCTGTCGAGTATCGCACGTGTGCCTTCGGCCGTGTAGCGGTCGCGTCGGAACCTGAGTGCGGCTTCTCTCCGGTAGCGCTTGTATGCCTCGGTGTCGGGGCTTGCGTTAGTGGCCATTGCGAGTATGGACTTGAGCAGCAGGGTAAGCTTTCCTGACGGAGCCTCTCCGGTGATGCGGATGTCGGAAAGGGAAATCTCGGTGTTGAGGCTTATCCCGTTCATCTCCAGCAGGTCTTTC
>CAMOGR010000173.1 GCA_946614205.1 uncultured Bacteroidales bacterium
ACCGGCGTTGTGTTGAGGGTTACTTCCACACCCCTGTTCTGCACGCGGCCGAGATTCATCATCTGGGAGGTGTATCCCAGGACCTGGTTTATGGACTTGCTGACCAGCAGGTCGGTGGTCTGCGTGTCGTACAGTTCTATGGAGCCGTTGATACGGTCCTTGAAGAATCCGAAGTCGAGTCCTATGTTGGAGGTTGTGGAAGTCTCCCATTTGAGGTTGGGGTTATACAGCGTGGTAGACGGGAGGTATCCCACCGCCACCGTGTCGCCGAAGCGGTAGTAGTAGGCCGTGGTGTTGCCCAGCGTGGTATAGGGGCTGATGCCCTGGTTGCCCACCTGGCCCCAGCTCAGTCGCAGCTTGAGGTTGCTGAGCCAGGATTTCGCTCCCTGCATGAAACCCTCGTTGTTGATTCTCCATGCGAATGCTGCCGAAGGGAACACACCGTACTTGTTGTTCTCGCCGAAGACGGAGGAACCGTCGACGCGGGCGGCCAAGGTGAAAAGGTATCTGTCCTTGTAGTTGTACCTGGCCCTGCCGAGGAAGGACAGCAGCTGCCTGCGGGAGAGTTCCCAGTCGGGCTGACCGTATTCCATTGCGTTCCCTGCAGCGTTCCATGCGAGGTCGTCGTTGGCGAAACCGGTTGCGGTGAATCCCAGTTTCTTCCAGGTTATCACATTGAAGCTCTGCATGAGGGTGGCGTCGAAGTGGTGCCCGCCGTCGAAGTCATGGGTGTAGTTGAGTATGTTTTCCAACAAGTAGTCGGAAGAGTTGCTTTCACTGTTGATTGCACGTCCCTGGGTGTTCTTGCCGGTAGTGTGGCGGAGGCCGATGTAGCTGCCGGATTCGACGTCGCGGCTGCTCATGCTGGCGTTGAGGCGGTAGGACAGACCCGGTGCAATCTTCCAGTCACCGAACACGTTTATCATCAGCCGGTTCTGGATTGTCCGGTTGCTCGAGTTGGCAATGTTCCAAAGCGGGTTGACATGGGATTCGCCAGCTTCTGTCACATCTTCGAGGAGATTCCCGGCCTCGTCGTATAACCTTGCGAGGGGAGGCATGGTGACGAAGTTGCTGAAACTACCATCGGCCGTTTCCCTCCAGCTGCGGGCGTATGTGATGTTGGCTCCGATGCTCACTGCATTGGAGAGTTTCTGGTCCAGGTTGATGCGCCCCGAAAGCCGCTTGAATCCCGACCCGGGAACCATGCCGTCCTGGTCGTAGAACCCCAGCCCTACGGCGGCTTTGGTCTTGTCGTTTCCGGCCTGTACGAGAATGTCGTGCTTGTGCTGCAGGGCCGGCTTTATCATGACCCGCTCCCAGTCGACGAATTCACCGCTTTCCAGGACATCCTTCATGAAGCCGCGGAAGCAGTCGTTTTCGTCGTAGTAGCCGTATGCGTTGTAGAAGGCTTCGTGCCTGTAGGCGGCCCACTGCTCGCCATTGTAGAATTCAAAGTTGCGGCTTATGGTCTGAATGGCCGCATATCCGTCGTAGCTTACGCGGGTCTTTCCTGCAGAACCGCGTTTGGTGGTGAGCAGAACCACGCCGTTTGCGGCCCTTGCACCGTAGATGGACTGCGAAGAAGCGTCCTTGAGGACTTCTATCGATGCAATGTCGTTGCTGTTCACGTCGTCTATGCCGGACATAGGCACTCCGTCCACGATATACAGGGGAGCGTTGTCTCCGGAAAGCGAGTGACGTCCGCGGATGAGTATGCTGGACGAACCGCCGGGGGCCGCACTGCTCACGTTTACCTGCACTCCGGGGGCGGCTCCGCGGAGCATCTCGGCTACGCTCGTGGTAGGGACGGTCCTGGCCTTTTCGACGTCGACCGAGGACAGGGCTCCGGTGATGTCGCTGCGCTTCTGAACGCCATATCCCACCACCACGACCTCGTCGAGGAGCGTGATGTCTTCCTTCATGTTGATGAACAGTCTGCCGCTGCCGCTTCCCAGGGTCTGCTCATATACCTTGAACCCCAGCATGTCCACTCTCAGGACGTCGCCGCTGCGGGCCATTATGGAGAAATTTCCGTCCAGATCCGTGACTGCGGTCTGGTCTGAGCCGGCGACGCTGACCACTGCACCCGTAAGGGGACCGTCGTCGTCGCTGACTGTGCCCTTGTATTCCCTCAGGGCGGACGGATGCTGACGGGACGATGCCTTGATTATCATTATCAGGTTGTCACGTATCACGGCCTCGGCTCCCGAGCCCTCCAGAATCATGGAGAGGGCTTCGTCGAGACGGTGCTCTCCGCTCATCTGCAGCTTGCGGCCGAGGTCGAGCTGAGTCTCGTTGTACACGATGGAAAGGCCGCTCTGGGCCTCGATTGCCCTGAGGGCCTCGCCTGCCGTTGAGGTGGGAGGGTTGAACCTGATTATCTGGCCTTGGATGGCTGCGGGGCAGGGCAGCAAGGCACACGACAGCAGGGTTAGAATCAGGAGAAGTTTTTTCATTTCAGATAGACTTTGTTGCCGTCAATGGTATATTTCATGCCCGGGATTACTGCGGCAATGGCCTTGAGCAGGTCTTCCAGGGATTCGCCGTGTATGAAACTTGCCGTTATCACGGCATCGTTGTACTTTTCGGTGGTCAGATAGACGTTTATGTCGAAATGCCTTTCGAGTATGCGTATCACGCCCTGAATGGATTCGGAACGGAAATACAGTTCTCCGGACACCCATGAGGTGGCCTCCCCTGTGTTGCTCTGCGTCACTATCATCGAGCCTCCGGTCTTGTTGTACGTCAGAGTCTGGCCGGGTTCGAGTTCGATCCTGCGGTCGTCGCGGTCGGCGGGCCACACTTCCACCGCGCCCCTGCACAGGGTGGTGCGTACATCCGGGTCGTCGAAGTAGGCCCTGACGTTGAACTGCGTACCGTGTACCCTGAGGCGTATGTCGGAGGTGCTGACCATGAAAGGCTGGGCGTCGCTTGCCGTGACGTCGAAGACGGCTTCGCCCATGAGGTATACGGACCTGGTTTCTCCGAATTCGCTCGGGCAGATGAGGACGGAACCGGAATTGAGGGTTACCTTGGAATCGTCAGGAAGGACAATCTGCCGGGTCTGGCCCTTCGGAGCGGTGTATTCGATGTTCCGGGCCACTGTGACGGCCGGCTTCCTTGAAGCTGAGATGCTGAATGCAAGCGCAGCGGAGACTATGAGCAGCAGGGTCACTGCGGCGGCGAACATGTACTGCGCCCCTCTTGTGCCGAAGAAAAGCGGGCGGGGCCTTTCGAGTGAGCGGGCCTTGCTCAGGACCAGCCTGAAATCCCTGTCCAGCTGCTCCTGGCTCAGGTCCGCTCCGGGAACGGTATCCCATCCTTGGAAAATGTCTTTGTTCATAAGATTTGTCTTGTGGTACTATATAGACGAAGAAAACGTCTTTTGCACCCAAGACAAATCAGAGAAAAACGGATATGCAGGAGGTTATTTTGCGGAGTTCGCGAAGGGCGGCGTTCAGGTGGTTTTCGACGGTCTTCTTGGAGATGCCCAGACGCCGGGAGATTTCTTCGTTGGAGAGCCCCTCGTCACGAGACATGTTGAACACCTCGCGCCGGCGTTCCGGCATGTTTTCCAGGCAGTTGCGGTACTGCAGGCTCCTTTCCCTGGCAAAGTATTCCTCGTCCGGGCTTGTGTCGCGTACGTCTTCGTAGTTGTCTGTAATAGGTATGCGTATGCGTTTTGAACGGCAATAGTCCACTGCCGCGTTGCGGCTCAGCCTGTACAGGTAAGCACCGAAGGAACGTATCTCCGTAAGCGTTTCGCGCATGACCCATATCTTGGCAAAGACATTCTGGGCCGTGTCCCGTGCGTCTTCGCGGTTGCTGATAAAAGACTCGAGGAATGTGAGCACCCTCGGGTAATAGTACTCGAACAGTTTGCGGAAGGCTGCCTGGCTGCCTTCTGCAATCATGGAAAGGAGTGTTTTCTCTTCGTTGAGCATAACCCTTGGATGTCGAGACAAATGTAAAAATTTCTACTTATCTTTGCAAAACTATGACAGACAAACAACTGATAGAATCCATCCGTATCGTGCCTGATTACCCCATAAAAGGGATTCAGTTTTTCGATGTGACCACGCTGTTCAAGAATCCTGCGGCCTTCGACGAGGTCGTAGACCGTATCTGCGCCATTTACAAGGACAAAGGCATCACCAAGGTGGCCGGGATCGAGTCCCGCGGATTCATCGCCGGGGCTGCCGTAGCCGCCCGTCTCGGCGCCGGCTTCGTTCCGATTCGCAAGCCCGGCAAGCTTCCTGCGCAGACCGTAAGCGAGTCTTATGCCAAGGAGTATGGCACCGACACAATCGAGATGCATTCCGACGCCATCGTCCCCGGCGACGTCGTGCTTATCCACGACGACATTCTCGCCACCGGCGGCACTGCGTCAGCGGCCGTCAGGCTTGTGAGCAAGTTCTCTCCGGCGGCGGTGTTCGTCAACTTCATAATAGACATCACGGATGTTCCGAGGTCTTCCCCCATTCCCTCCGGGGTTGACGTGACGTCCCTCCTGCATCTTTCCGAGTCCTGATGGCACCCAGGCCTTTGACTTCCGGGGAGATAGAGTTCCTCGTCTCCAGGGGCTGCAGGGCGGAGGACTGGTCTGCGGTGCTGGTCAGCGACGCCGGCTCACTGGACTATATCCGCGGAGTGCGGTTCAGCGGCTCGGTCACGCTCGGTTCTTTCCGTGACTCGTTCATCCTTCCCGGAGGCATACGCAAGCACTCCGGAGTCTGGAACGCCACCCTGCACAACGTCACGGTGGGGGACGACTCCCTCATCGAGAACGTCAGCAATTATATAGCAAACTACGACATCGGAAGCCATACATGCATCGACAATGTAGACCTGATGGTCACCGAGGGCCGGTGCAGTTTCGGCAACGGTGTCCTCGTTTCCGTACTCAATGAAACCGGAGGCCGCGAGGTGCGCATCTACGACCGTCTCAGCGCCCAGACCGCATACGTGCTGGCCATGTACCGGCACCGCCCCGGTCTCGTCGCCCGCCTGGACGGCATGATTAAGGATTACGCCGAATCGCGCGCCTGCGAAAGGGGCCGTGTGGGCGACAATGTGTCGATACGCAACTCCCGGCATATCAACGGGGTATGTATCGGCGACAACGCCGTAATAAGCGGTGTTAGCCGCCTTCGCAACGGAAGCGTCTGCAGCAACGCCAGCGCGCCCGTCGTAATCGGTCACGGAGTCATTGCCGACGACTTCATTATATGCAGCGGTTCGCACGTTGCCGACGGCACCTCCCTGAGCCGCTGCTTCGTCGGCCAGGGATGCAAGCTCGGGCACGGCTACAGCGCCTCCGACTCCCTGTTCTTCAGCAACTGCCAGGGGGAGAACGGCGAGGCCTGCGCCATATTCGCCGGGCCGTTCACGGTCACGCATCACAAGAGCACGCTGCTCATCGCCGGAATGTTCTCGTTCATGAACGCCGGCAGCGGCTCCAACCAGAGCAATCACATGTACAAGCTGGGGCCCATCCACCAGGGCATCCTGGAGAGGGGAGCCAAGACAGCATCGGACTCGTACATCCTCTGGCCTTCGCGCATCGGAGCCTTCTCGCTGGTCATGGGACGCCATGTGACCCATTCCGACACCACCTCCCTGCCGTTTTCCTATCTCATTGAACAGCAGAATACTACATACCTGGTACCAGGTGTCAACCTGCGCAGCGTGGGCACCGTCCGCGATGCCCAGAAGTGGCCCCGCCGCGACTCCCGCACGGACCCTGACAGGCTCGACAGCATCAACTACAACCTGCTGAGCCCGTATACGATTCAGAAGATGCTCAAGGGCATACAGTTGTTGCGCAACCTGCAGTACTCCTCCGGCGAGCTCTCCGACGTGTATGCGTACCACAGCACCAAGATTCGCAATTCCTCGCTGCGCGGCGGTCTCCGTTACTATGAGACAGCAGTCACCAAGTTTCTCGGGAATTCAATCATCAAGCGCCTCGAAAACCTGCCTGCAGGCGCCTCGGACGATGAGCTTCGCGAGGCCCTTCGCCCCACCTGCCCCATCGGGCACGGCGACTGGGCCGACCTTTCCGGCATGATTGCCCCGAAGGAGGCCGTGGCTGCGCTGCTCGACCGTGCCGAGGCCGGAGACCTTTCGCTGGAAGGCCTGTCCGATGGCTTCCGGGAGCTCCACCGTCAGTACTACGACGCCGAGTGGACTTGGGCATACGACAAATTTGCCGACTTCTTCGGAATACCTCTCCAGACCGTCACCAGGCAGCAGGTAATCGGCATAGTCGAGCGCTGGAAGGAGGCCGTAATAGGCCTTGACCGCGAGCTCTACGAGGACGCGCGCAAGGAGTTCAGCCTTGCGAGCATGACCGGCTTCGGAGCGGACGGTACACGTACCGAGAAGGAGCTCGACTTCAGCTCCGTGCGCGGCGACTTCGAGTCCAACTCCTTCGTCACCGCCGTGCTGGAACATATAAGGGTTAAGGAAGCCCTTGGCGACGAGTTGATTGAGAGACTCCGATGAAGTTCCGCTCCTACCTTCTTTTTTTCATCCTCTTCGGAGTCCTTCCCGACACGTGGTTCTGCACTTTCTGCATGTCGGGCCTTGCCGGAATATGGAAGGTCCTTCTCTGCCTGCCCACGCTCGCAGCTCTGGTGTATCTGGTGAGGATACGCAAGGCCGTAAGGTATACGGAGTCGCTGAGGGTGTATTCGTACCTGATTTTCCTCTTTGAATTCCCCAAATTCATCGCGATGCTCGTCTCGCTGCTGCTCAGGGCCTTTGGCGCAGGGGCGGCCGACCTCGCCGCGGCCTGTGCAGGCGGAGTCGTGGCGCTGTTTTTCGCGGTGATGATTTTCCTTGTGACGACTCATCTCAAGGTCAACGAAGTATCATTGTCGTTCCCGGACCTGCCCCGGGAGTTTGACGGATTGCGCATCTGCCAGCTTGCCGACTTCCACCTCGGATCGTTCGGCGAGGGCAACGACTACATACGCCGCATCGTCGATACGGTACTGGGCTGCAGGCCCGACGTCATTCTCTTCACCGGAGACCTTGTGAACTTCGATTCCGCCGAGGCTGATTCATACCTGCAGGAACTGTCCCGCCTGAGCGCGCCAATGGGCGTCTACGCCATAAGGGGCAACCACGATTATCTGCTGCACGGGCATTTCGACGAAGCTCAGCGCCGTCAGGACCTTCAGCGCCTGCTGGACAAGGAACGCTCCCTCGGATGGAAGCTTCTCCTGAACGAGTGCGCCCTTCTCGGCAGGGGCGGCTCCGTCATAGCCGTCGCCGGTGTGGAGAACATATCCGGCAATCCCTATTTCCCCAGCCAGGGAGGAGATCTCGAAAAGGCGCTCGGGGGCGTCCCCGAGGGTACGTTCACCATACTGCTGTCCCACGACCCCACTCACTGGAGGGCAGGGGTCATTCCCGACGGACGGCCTTCACTGACGCTTTCAGGCCACACCCACGGACTCAAGTTCAAGCTCGCCGGCATGCACCTCAGCAGCTGGCACCTTCGGGAGTCGGCCGGGGTCTATACCTCCGGACGTCAGGTGCTCCATGTGTCCAAGGGGCTCGGCAGCGCGTTCGCCTTCCGTCTGGGCGGCTTCCCCAATATTGACATAATAACTCTCAAAAGGCAATAACCTATGGAAAAATGGCTGATGATTGTCAATCCTGCGTCCGCGTCAGCTTCGACGGCGGAAACCTGGGTTGAGTCCAAAAGAATCCTCCTTGCCGGAGGGCTGGATGTGGAGCACGTGCTCACGCAGCATCCTGGCCATGCAATAGACCTTGCCCGGGAAGGTGCGGAAAAGGGATTCCGAAAGTTCATCGCGGTGGGAGGAGACGGTACCATACACGAAGTCATGACCGGTCTGCTGCGTTACGCCGACGCTGCCCACTCCTCACTTTCGGACTTCACGCTGGGTGTCCTGCCCTATGGCACGGGCAACGACTGGATACGTACATCGCTGATTCCCAAGGATATGAACGAGGCCGCAGCTTGCATAGTCCGCGGCAAGACGGCCCCCGAAGACGTAGTGCGCCTCACCATGGATTCGGGCGTCTTCTGCATGGCGAACATCGGCGGGGGCGGCATCG
>CAMOGR010000174.1 GCA_946614205.1 uncultured Bacteroidales bacterium
ACCGGGAAGCACTGCACTACTTCCGTCAGTATCTCATAGTCGGAGGCATGCCGCAGGCCGTAGCTGAATATGCCGCCTCCCGTGATTTCAACAAGGTCGATGCCATCAAGCGCCAGATTCTTCGCCTCTACAAAAACGACATCAAGAAATACGCAGGCGGCCTTACAGCCCGTGTCAGCGCCATCTTTGATGCCATTCCCGGGCAGCTCCAGAAGAAAGAGAAGCAGTTCACGCTTTCCGCCCTCAAGGACGAGGCCCGCATGCGTGAATACGACAGCGCCTTCTTCTGGCTGGACGATGCCAAACTGGTAAATATCTGTTACAACACCACCGCTCCCAACATCGGCCTCCAGCTCAACGAAGACCGCACCACGCTCAAGTGCTACTTCTGCGACACCGGACTTCTCATCTCCCTGGCATTCAGCGCCCGGGGCATCGTTACCAACGAGATTTACCAGAAGCTCATGTTCGACAAACTGGAAATTGACGAAGGAATGCTGGTGGAGAACATTGTTGCCCAGATGCTTAAGACCGCCGGCAGCAAACTCTTCTTCTACAACAACTATGATAAGGAAGAAGCGAAGAACCGAATGCAGATTGATTTTCTCATTCAAAAGGAGATTGTCACTTCCAGGCATAATATTTCGCCAATAGAAGTTAAAAGCAGCACAAACTATACACTCACATCGCTGAGGAAGTGCATCAAGAAGTTCGGCCAGTACCTTTCCACTCCCTACGTCCTGCATACAAACGACGTTGAAGTCAAAGATGGCATAACGTACCTCCCGCTCTACATGACGCCGCTGCTCTAACCCTTTGCCTATGCCGGCACAAGACCCCGCCGCCGGCCTATATCGCTGCTGTCAGGACGAACCTTCCTCAGGCCGTTCAGGTCTACGATCACTTCCACGTCATCAAGTTGATGAACGATGCTGTTTTTCAAGGAATATCCGGCTATTTGGCATCAGCATGCGCAGGGTCGGTAAATGGCACGCGGTAAAATCCCGGTCACGTGTTTACAACGAGGCCGGGATTATTGGTTGTATGACTACCGGATGAAGTGCATGGGGGCCCATGGCTCGTCGCCGCGGCCGGGCGCAGGCTTCCCGCCGGTTGCTTTCAGCAGCCAGGCCATATTGTGGGCTAATGCCCGCATGGTTTGAAGGCCTTCCTGGTCAAGCGCCGCCTGGCCGGGTTCTCGTCCATAGACAATGTTCCAATATTGTGAGCCGATCACGGGCATATTCATCATCTGGAACGGGAGGTTGAGCGTCTCAAAGGCTGCCGAGGCACCCCCTCTTCGGCATACGGCAACAGCAGCTGCCGGCTTTCCGGCAATGTTGGCTCCGTTGGAATAGAAGGAACGCTGAATGATGGATAAGAGTGCGCCATTGGGCTGCCCGTAATAGACAGGAGTGCCTATGATCAGGGCATCGGCAGATGCGTATTTTGCACTTATCCCGTTGCAGCAATCGTCATTGAAAACGCAGGCACCCGGTTTGTTGCCGCACTGGTTACAAGCCGTGCAGCCTCTTATCGGCTTGTTGCCGATCCATACGGTTTCACTGTCGATACCATCCTCCGCAAGCGTTTTTGCAATTTCGGCAAGTGCGATTGCGGTATTGCCTTTCTGGCGTGGACTCCCATTGATAAGTAGTACTTTCATATTTTGTTTTCAGGTTGATTTCGGTTGAACTTGTGCGTGGGTTGTTTCAGCGGGGCATCCCTCATTCCGGGGTCCAGATTTCATGCAGGTCCACCAGCTCGACTTCTTTGCAGCGTCCGCATCGTCCACAGCCGGCGCAGGCGAAGGCCATGGTGCATTCCGCGCAACGGTGACGGTTGTACCTGGGATGATACAGTTCATCCTCAGTAAGCAGTGTTCCATATTCAGGGGCGTACAGCTTGAACCGGACAGGGCCGAAATAATGGCTCAATCCGGAGCGGAACGCCTGGTGGAGCTGCGTCTTCTGGTCGGGGATCCGATAGCTGCGTCCGTCTTTGATGAAAACCTCTCCGGTCGAATCAAAGGCGAAGTTCACCCGGTGCCGGGCACAGGCATCACTGATCTGCCTGACCCATTCGTAGCGGCAGGGCCTCTGGCCGCCATAGGCTTCGCCGCCCAGGTCGATATGTTCGATCTGCCCTGAGGCAAGGGCCGGTTCAATGTCAATGGGACCGATAAGCGGAGAAAGGTTCATGCCCTTGTGCCTGGCGGGAATGTCCCGGAGTATGGGCCAGCGCTCGTCGAAGGCGCGCTGGTTCTCACAGGTGACATTAAGTTGCACGTTTTCATAGCCTTCACCCCAGTCGGCGGGGAGATGGTCCGCCATCCGGAGCGCCCGTTTGGTGAGGATATAGAACTTCACGTCCGAGCGGTAGCGGATGATGCGCCACATCGCATCGCGCCAGGGGTCGGCCTCCTCCAGAAACGTGTCGGAGGTCATGTTCACCCGTACCCAGTAACCCGGCGGGACCTTGAAATTTCCTTTCCGGTCCCGTTCCATCGGCTTGGCGAAATTCTTGGTGCGGAATATCTCCGTGGACTGTCCCGGAACCTTGTGGGCTTTGTCCAGCACGAACATATAGCAGTTGGCACAGCCTTCGCTGTACTTTCTGCATCCGTGCCACGGGTTCCAGGACTTGAGGTCGATCATGCTAAAGCTTCTTGGCTGATTTCTTTACTTCCAAGCTGAAGTGGTTCATAACCTACAAATTTAGCACATTCTGAATAATCGTCAAAATCTCCGGAAATATTGATAACGGTCGGCTGCGGGAATCCTTCTACCTTTGCCGCAGAAATCAAAACAATCGGATAAGGAAAGACCCCATTTTGGAAAAATTTTTCGAACTTTGCATGAAGGATGTCCGACATCGAAACCCGCGGC
>CAMOGR010000175.1 GCA_946614205.1 uncultured Bacteroidales bacterium
AGCATCGGCGTGCAGAAGTCATATCTGCAGGGGGTGTACGAGGAGTATCTCGACAGGCGCAACTTCCTCATCGACGGGCTCAACCGCATTCCAGGCGTGTACAGTCCCATTCCCATGGGAGCCTTCTATACGGTGGCCAAACTCCCCGTCGACGACGCCGAGAAGTTCTGCATATGGTGTCTCAGCGAATTCCGCCACGAGGGAGCGACCATCATGATGGCTCCAGCCGCCGGATTCTACACCGAGCCTGGAGAGGGCCGGCACGAAGTGCGGATTGCGTATATTCTGAACAAGCAGGATCTTGCCAAGGCGCTGGAATGCCTGGCCAAGGCCCTCGAAATCTATCCCGGAAGATTGTAAACTGTATTTGATATGAATTTAGACCATTTTCTCCAGCTGTTCGTGGTGAAGGAAAAGAGTTTCTTCCCACTCTTCGTTCAGGCAGCGGAAAACATCAAGAAGGCATCGGAGCTGCTCATCGAGCAGGTTTCCGCATCCGATCCCGACGAGCGCAGGATGCTCGCCCACCGCATCAAGGAGCATGAGACGGAAGGGGATACCATTCATTCCAAGATAACCGCCGTCCTGATTGACGCCTACCTCACTCCCTTCGACCGCGACGACATCCACGAGCTTGCGGAGGTCATGGATTCCTTCCTCGACTCCATGCGCGACGCTTCCAAGAAGATAGCGATATATCAGCCCAAGGAGCCTTCCCACAAACTGATTCAGATTGCCCAGTACATCGACAAGGCAGCCGGCATTATGGTGCAGATTACCGGCATGTTCGACACCTTGCGCAAGGATTCCAAGACGATTGCGGGGTTGTGCGACGACATCAAGGAAATCGAGCATACTGTGGACGACATTTTCGAGAGCTACATGTCCAACCTCTTCGAGAAGGAACCCGACCCGATTGAACTGGTCAAGAAGAAAAACATCGCCCAGGCGCTTGAGGACACCTCCGACGTCGCCAAGAACGTATCCAGCAAGATACGCGGCATAGTGGTAAAAAACAGCTGACGAATGGTTGCCGTAGTGCTTATAACGGCGCTTATTGCGCTGGCGTTCAGTTTTACCAACGGCATGAACGACGCCGCAAACTGCATAGCGTCCGTAATCGCCACGAAGGCGCTCCCGCCTAAGGTCGCAGTGTTCTGGGCCGCATTCTGGATTTTCATGGCCCTGTTCCTTTTCGACACCACTGTGGCTGCGACCATGGGCAAGGGAATCGTCGACCAGCAGTGCATCGACGTGTACGTCATTCTTGCCGCCCTCCTCGGCTCGGTGATATACATCTTCATCTGCACCAAGCTCGGCATGCCTGTATCGGCCTCCCATGCACTTGTAGGCGGGCTGATCGGGCCGGTCTGGTTCGTGTACGGAGGTCAGTACCTCATCACCAGCGGTATCATCAAGATAGTCGCCTTCATCTTCATTTCCCCCGTGATAGGCATGATACTCGGCTTCGGGCTCAACTGCATCATCATGCTGCTTTTCCACAAGACCAAGGTGCAGAAGGTGGACAGGACATTCCGCCGCCTCCAGCTCGTGTCGAGCGCGGCTTTCTCCCTTGGATTCGGCGGCAACGACGGCCAGAAGACCATGGGCATAATAGCCATACTCCTTGCCACGGCCTTTGCCTCCGAGCCCGACAACCCGGTTTTCCGCTTCCTTTACGGCAACGGTGCTCTTGCGGCACAGGCGGCAGGCTACGCCGGCTTCTACGTACCCATGTGGCTCAAGTTCACCTGCTACGGACTCATCGCCCTTGGGACCATCACCGGCGGCTGGTCGGTAATCCGCACCCTCTCCGAGGGCCTGAGCAAGCTTTACCCCACCCAGGGTTTCTGCGCCGAGGCTTCCGGAGCCATAACCCTAATAATGACAGCCTTCCTCGGAATTCCTGTCAGCACCACCCATACCATCACCGGCTCGATAGTGGGCACCGGCCTCACGCGGGGAGTGAAATCGGTCAAATGGATTACCGCCAAGAACATAGTGTGGGCGTGGCTCCTCACCATCCCGGCGGTCATAGTAGTGAGCGGACTCGTGTACCTCGCCATGGTACACTGGTTCGGCGTACCCGTAAAAGTGCTGTAGCCTATGCGAGACCTGCGGAGGATGCTTTCAAGGTATATCAGGCCCTACCGGGGATATCTCGGCGGGAGCGTGTTCCTAAATATCCTTTCCGCAGTCTTCAACATCTTCTCCTTCACCCTTCTCATCCCTATACTGAGGATACTCTTCGGCATGGATACGTCCCGCTACGAGTTCATCCCCTGGGGCAGCCTGCCGGGATTCAACGGATTCAAGCAGACGGCCCTGAACAACCTGTACTGGTATGTAACTGATGCTATTGCGGTGAATGGAGCCGGCAGGGTTCTTCTCGTCCTCTGCCTTGTTCTTTGCTTTTTCACTCTGCTCAAGACCGCATGTTACTTCGGCTCCACGGCCGTCATGGTGCCAATTCGTACCGGCGTGGTGAAAGACATGCGGCAGGAGCTTTACGACAAGGTCCTCTCCCTGCCCCTCGGCTACTTCAGCCGAGAGCGCAAAGGGGACATAATTGCCCGCATGAGCGGCGACGTGCAGGAGGTCGAAACCTCGCTTACCGCGTCGCTGGACATGCTCATCAAGAATCCCATACTTATAGTATTCTACCTCGGGACGCTCATTTTCGTATCCTGGCAGCTGACCCTTTTCGTGCTGGTGTTCGCTCCCGTCATGATGTGGCTCATGGGCGTAATCGGCCGCAGGCTCCGCCGGCAGTCCTCCGAGGCCCAGGCTCTCTGGAGCGACACCATGAGCCAGGTGGAAGAGACGCTCGGCGGCCTGAGGGTCATCAAAGCTTTCCTTGCGGAGAAGAAGATGTCCGGGCGATTCGATGCCGTCACCGGGGAAATGAAGCGCAAGAATTCCCAAGTGGCAACCCGCCAGGCCCTTGCGCATCCGGTCAGCGAATTCCTTGGCACCGTAATGATTGCCGTGGTGCTGTGGTTCGGCGGCACGCTAATTCTCGGGGCGAAGTCATCGATAGACGCACCTACATTCATCTTCTACATGGTGATGCTCTACAGCGTCATCCAGCCCGTGAAGGACTTCTCCCGGGCGGCATACGGCATCCCCAAGGGCCTTGCCAGCATGGAGCGCATCGAGGCTATTCTTTCCGCAGGCAATACGATAAAGGATCCGGATGTCCCCAAGCCTCTCGATGGTTTTGAGGACCGCATTGAGTTCCGCGACGTCAGTTTCAGCTATCCAGACGGCCACTCAGTGCTCAGCGGCATAAACCTCACCCTCAGGCGGGGCAGCACCATTGCCGTAGTCGGTGCGTCCGGGGCAGGGAAGTCCACGCTGGCCGACCTTATCGCCCGGTTCTACGACGTGGCCGGCGGCAGCATTACGATAGACGGCACCGACATCCGCGAGGTCCCTCTTGCAAGCCTCAGGGCTCTGATCGGATATGTGAACCAGGAGCCCATTCTGTTCAACGACACGATTTTCAACAACATAGCCTTCGGCGTTCCGGATGCTTCGCTCTCCAGTGTGCGGGCGGCGGCACAAGTTGCGAACGCCGATTCCTTCATCCTCGAAAAACCGGAGGGATACGACACGGTCATAGGCGACCGTGGCGTCATGCTCAGCGGCGGAGAGCGCCAGAGGGTGAGCATCGCGCGCGCCATACTCAAGAATCCCCCCATACTCATACTCGACGAGGCCACCGCATCCCTGGATTCAGAATCCGAGAGGAGCGTACAGGAGGCGCTGGACCATCTCATGAGTACCCGTACTACCATTGCCATTGCCCACAGGCTCAGCACTATACGCAATGCTGACGAGATAATTGTGCTCGACTCCGGACGCATAGTCGAACGCGGCCGCCACGAGGAACTGCTCGCACGGGGCGGGTACTACAAGAAGCTCTACGACATGCAATCCCTATGAAACGTACCACCATATTCAAGATATTGACCCTGCTTTACGTAGCGACGGTCGCGCTGATATGCTTCGCGCGTTTTTCGTCCCTGCCTACGGTGCCCGGCAAGTTCCTTGGCCTGGACGCAGACAAGGTCGTGCATTTCCTCATGTTCATGCCTTTCCCGCTGCTTGCCTATTTTTCTTTCCCCCTGGACCGCAAGGGCCTCGGCCGGACTCTCTGCGCCATAGTTGCCATCTTCGTGATAGGCTGCTGCCTTGCCGGCGTAACGGAGTACGTGCAGGGTAAGCTGCCGTACCGCACCATGGACGTCAACGACTTCAAGGCGGACGCCCTGGGCATGCTCTTCTCGTCGCTGGTGGTATTCCTGAGCCGCGTTTTCTCTAAATCACGCAAGAATGCCTAAGAGCCTGGTATCCATATTCTTGCTGTTGCTCTCCGTGCTCCCTGCGAGCGCGCAGCCGGCTCCCCGTGCATCCGACTTCAAAGTCGTCTGCGATACGCTTACCGCGCGCTGCAACAAGCGTTTCGGCGTCGTGTCGGCCGTCGCCCTCGACAAGGTGGTGTCCCGGGACGGCAGGCTGGATTGTGTATTCAACCGCTCTCTCTCCGATTATCCCTGGCATTCCGCAGACATCGAGTGGTTCCGGGAGCAGTTCTCGAGTGAGGCTGCACAGGCCCTGCATGGGCTCGAGGCCGGTTCATTTACCATTTCCGGGGTAAGTTTCGAGGAATTGGAGACGCCCTCTCTCACCCGTAACGGCAAATCTCCGGAATTCCGTTATTCGGTGCCGAACACCCCCCGGATTCCCCTCGTCCGGAGGGCTCTTGCCCGCCAAATCAGCAAAGGCCTGAGCGGCCGCCACATAGCCCTGTGGCAGAGCCATGGTTATTATTACAATGAGGAACAGGACCTCTGGCGCTGGCAGCGTGCCACCCTCCACCGCACGGTCGAGGATATGTATACCCAGAGCTATGTGCTTGATTATCTGATACCCATGTTGGAGAATGCCGGGGCCTGCGTCATGACTCCGCGCGAGCGTGACGTGCAGAAGCAGGAGGTTATCTGCGACAACGATTCTTCATTCGTCCGCGAACCCCGCGGGGCCCTCCTCCGCACTCTCGGTTCCTATGAGGAGTTCGGCTCCTGGGAGAACGGCGGGGCCGGCTTTGCCGACCTCAAGCAGGAATACGACATCACCGACAATCCGTTTACCATGGGGACTGCCCGTATCAGCCACTGCAGTCCCGCTGCCGGTTCGCGTGCCGTATGGACCCCCGTCATACCCGAAAGGGGAGCCTATGCCGTATACGTGAGTTACGCTTCGACCCGAAGCAGCTGCCGTTCAGCGCGTTATACCGTGCATCACCTCGGCGGCGATACCGAGTTCCTTGTCGACCAGCGCAAGGGAGGGGGCACCTGGGTGTACCTCGGGACCTTCGAATTCGGCGCAGGCACCTTCGGTTACGTCGAGCTCGACAACAAGGGCAGCGGTGGCGAGTGCGTCAGTGCAGATGCCGTGCGCTTCGGCGGGGGCATGGGCAAGATCCATCGCGGAGGG
>CAMOGR010000176.1 GCA_946614205.1 uncultured Bacteroidales bacterium
GCCCGCCGTTTCCTGTTCCACTCCTGCCGAAAGGGCCGCCCGGTCCCTCGCGGAGCGAATCGCTCCCGGATACAGCATACGCTTCCGGGAAGTTGCCGACACCGTAGATTTCTACTCCTTCCGGACAGTTGGCAACAGTCTGGAAATCAGTGGCAACAATGCCGTCAGCATGGCGGCGGGGCTGGGCCGGTACCTCAGCGACTGGTGCGCCGTGAGCGTTTCCTGGGACGCCGACGACCCCGTCTCGCTGCCTCCGGTAATGCCCCGGGTGGACAGCAGCGTGAGCGCCAGGGCCCTCGTACGGGACCGGTTCTTCCTCAACTACTGCACCTTCGGCTACACCCTTCCCTGGTGGGGATGGAGAGAGTGGGAACGGCTCATAGACTGGATGGCGCTGCAGGGCATCAACCTCCCTCTCGCAACTACCGGCGAAGAGGCCGTATGGAAGGAGGTCTGGGATTCCTACGACATCGACACCAAAGAGTTTTTCACGGGCCCGGCGCATCTGCCCTGGCACCGGATGAACAATATAGACGGCCTCGACGGGCCGCTTCCCGACGGCTGGCTCAGCGGGCAGAAGTCGCTGCAGAAGAAGATATTGAAGCGGGAACGCTCCCTTGGGATGCGGGCCGTCCTGCACGCCTTCTCCGGGCACGTTCCGGCGCAGCTCAAGGAGAAATTCCCCGACGCCGCAATAAGCGGTTTCGGAAGCTGGGCGGGCGAGCCGGAGAAGTATTCCTGCCACTTCCTTTCGCCCGTGGACCCGCTTTACGCAGAAATACAGCAGAAGTACATCAAGGCCCTCACGCGCGAATTCGGCACCGACCACATCTACGGCATGGACCTTTTCAACGAGGTGCAGCCGCCGTCCTGGGACCCTCAGACGCTGGCGGGCATTTCTGCCGGAGCCTACGAGTCCCTTGCCGCCGCGGATCCCGGAGCCGTATGGCTCCAGATGGGCTGGATGTTCTACAACGACCGCCGGCACTGGACGCCGGAAATCATCCAGGCGTATCTCGGCGCCGTGCCGCAGGGAAAGGTCGTCCTGCTCGACTATTACCTGGAACACACGCCCATCTGGACCACCACCGAGAGCTTCTACGGTCAGCCTTTCATCCTCTGCTACCTGGGGAACTTCGGGGGCAACACACGCCTCGCCGGGCCTTTCCGGAAGACTTCCGAGCGAATCGGGGAAGCGCTCTCGGACGGCGGAGCGAGCGGCCTGGGCTCCACTCTGGAAGGCTTCGGAGTCAACCAGTGGATGTACGAATACGTCTTTTCGAGGGCGTGGGATACGGGAGTTTCCGACGAAGACTGGATTGACCGTCTCGCCGCACGCCGCAGCGGCCCTGGGACCGAGGGCGTATGGCACACTCTTGCCGACAGCGTTTACGTACACGGCGCTATCTCCCAGGCCCCTCTGATGGCCGGACGGCCCTGCCTTGACGGCTGGAAGAGCTGGACCGTCATACACAAACTGTGGCACCGTCCGCAGCTGGTAAGCGGGGCCTGGAAGGACCAGGCCCGGACTTTTGCCGCCCGAGGGGCTAACGAGCCCGGATGGGCGGAGCGTTTCGACCTTGTGAACCTCGGCATACAGGCGCTCGGAAACCTCTTCGCAGACGAGCGCGACGCCTTTTCGGCAGCCCTCCGCGCAGGAAGGCCCGCCGAGGCGCGAGCTGCTGCAGACCGTATGCAAGAGATGATTGATGACGCCGACCGCCTGGCCGCCTGCTGCCCGCAGTTCAGCCTCCGCCGCTGGCTCGAAAAAGCCGCCGGCTGGGCCTCTGACACGTCGGAAACCGCTTATTACCAGCGTAATGCACGTCATCTCGTTACGACATGGGGATACGGAAAGTATCTGCCCGACTATGCCTCGCGCTGCTGGCAGGGACTGCTGGGCTCGTTCTACGGCCCGCGCTGGAAAATATTTACCGATGCCGCGCAGAAGGCTCTGGAGGACGGCGTTGCGTTCGACACCGAAGCCGCCGACAGTCTCGTGTACCACTTCGAACAGGAGTTCGTGGAGGGTCGCGTCCCCATAGAATTCCGAGAGGGCGGAGACCCGTTGGAACTGTCTGTCAGACTGATAGACAAATACTTCCCCGACCGCGAGCTGACTCTGGCAACATACAACGTCGGAGTGTTTTCAAAATACACCGGCGACAGCAGCGCCGATATAGCCGCCCTTGTGCGGCGCCTTGGCGTTGACTACCTGGCTCTCAATGAATTGGACAGCTGCAACCGGCGGCACTCTTCGTTCCAGCTGCAGGAGTTTGCCGGGCTTCTCGGGTGGAACTGTCACTTCGCACGGGCCTTCGGATTTGCCGGCGGAGCCTACGGCAACGGAGTCGCCACGCCGCATGAGATTACCGACGCCTTCCGCGTGGACCTTCCGCGCTTCGACGGGAGCGAGCCGAGGAGCGTAGCCGTCGTGGAGACCCGGGACTGCGTATTCGCCGCCGTTCATCTGGACCACCGCGGCAAAGTTGCCGCCCTCGAGCAGGCAAAGATTATAAACGGCTGGTTTACGGAACGTTACTCAGGCGGCAGCAAACCCGTTTTCCTCCTTGGCGACATGAATTCGCTGCCACAGAGCGATGTTGTCGCCGAGCTTGGCAAGTGCTGGGAAAAGCTTTCGCCGGACGCTCCGACCTATCCTTCCGGGGCACCCGCCAAATGCATCGACTATATCTTCGCACTGCGCGGAGCAGCCCCGGTGGAGGTTATTTCGTCGCAGGTCGTGGACAGCGCCGCCGGAGCGGACATCTCCTCGCTGTCAGACCATTGCCCGGTCGTCTGCCGGGTCTGCATCCGATGAGGGCAACTAGTCCCTTCGGAATTCGAGGATGTCGCTCGGCTGGCAGTCGAGGGCTGCGCAGAGAGCGTCGAGGGTCGAAAAGCGTATGGCCTTGGCCTTGCCGGTTTTAAGGATCGAGATGTTCGCGGGAGTTATGCCTACCTTCTGGGCCAGCTCCCCGGAGGACATTTTCCTCCGGGCAAGCATCACGTCCAGATTAACAACAATCATACTTCTACTCCTCCTTTGCGGCCTCGTCAGCCTCTGGTTTCTCGCTGCCCTTCAAATAGTTGGGTAGTTCCATTCCGGCCATCTTGAAGAGGTCCTGGAGCGGGGGTACCGACTGCATCAGGCCCGACACGAAGTTGGCCGTGGCGGTTTTCCCGTTCGGATTGCTGCCGCCGTCCCATACGGTGACCTTGTCGATGTTGATGCCCTTGACGGCCTCGACCTGAGTCTTGACGAGTTCGGGCAGCTTGTCGGTAATTAGCATTGTGATGGCCTGTGCGGCGTCGCCTCCGGCAGCCTCGACCAGCTGGCCGAAACCGGCTGCCTGCTTGGAGAGAATCTCCAGGGTACCGCGTGCCTGGGCGTCCATCTTGGCGTAGATGGCGTCGGCCTCACCCTTAGCCTTGCGGCGGAGCTGTTCGGCCTCGGCTTCGGCTTCGATGATGGCCTTCTCCTTCTCTATCTGTGCGTGGACCACGATGTTGGCCTGCTGGGTGGCCTTCTCCCTCTCGGCGCGGGCAAGTTCGGCGTCACGTTCGCTCTTGTATGCCTCTTCGAGAGCCTTTGCGGCCTGGACCTTTTCCGCTGCGACTGCAAGCCTCTCTGCTTCAGCCTGTTTCTCACGCCTTGCAGCGTCGGACTGAGCTATCGCAATCTTCGAATTGTTCTCGCCTTCCACCGCCTTTGCATTGGCGTCGGCGGTCTTGATACGGGTGTCGCGGGTGGTTTCGGCGATCCGGATGTCCTTGTCCCTGTCGGCCTCGGCCTTTCCGATTTCACCGTAGCGGTTCTGCTCCGCAACGCTCTTCTTGGCGTCGTTGATGGCCTTTGCGGCGGCCTCTTTTCCGAGAGCCTCGATGTACCCGGACTCGTCACGTATGTCGGTGACGTTCACGTTGATAAGCTTGAGGCCTATCTTGCGGAGCTCGGCCTCCACGTTGGTGGAGACGTTCGCGAGGAACTTGTCGCGGTCGGAGTTGATTTCCTCGATGTCCATGGTGGCGATGACAAGACGCAGCTGGCCGAAGAGGATATCGGTGGCGACGTTGCGGATATCGTCGAAACTCAGGCCCAGCAGACGCTCGGCGGCGTTGGTCATGCTTTCGGGCTCGGTGGAGATACCGACGGTGAAGCGGCAGGGCACGTCGACGCGGATGTTCTGCTTGCTCAGGGCGTTGGTAAGGTTGCACTCGATGCTGATGGGTGTGAGGTCGAGGTAAGAATAGCTCTGGAAGACGGGCCAGATGAAGGCGGCGCCGCCGTGGATACATTTGGCGGAGTTCTTGTTGCCTGTCTTACCGTAGATTACGAGAATCTTGTCGGAGGGGCACCTGCGGTAGCGCCTGAGGATGGCCGCAAACGTTACGAACAGGACGAAAACGATGATGAGGATAAGATAAAGGGGCATAGTATTAAATGATTAGTGATTCAAGAGGTTCTACAAGGAGCGTATCCGCACTGATGACTTCGGTGACACGTATGCGGGTCCCGGTCTTGAGGACGTCGCCGTCGGTGAGCGCCTCGTACTCGCGCACCGAGTTGTTGATGGTTATCTGAACTTTTCCGCTGCCGGAACGTTCTGCGGGAATGGTAAGGTAGACCTTGCCCTCGCAGCCTACCGCAGACTGGAAGACATTGATGTTGCCGGCCTGCTGCATGCCGCTCAGCCACTTGAAGAGAAGCAGCACCAGAGCTACCAGCACTATGCCGACCACGATGGAAACAAACAGCAGCATCGGAGTGGAGGAGATACTGTTCTTGAGGAGAATCGCCGTCCATCCGAAACCGAGGAAGAAATTGACGAAGTTCCTGAAGGTCAGCAGTCCCTGGCCGGTTCCATGGGCCGCGTCGCCGTCGATGGGCGCACTGTCGGGAGTGTCTGTGCCAGTGTCGATGTCGAAGTCGGAATTGCCCGAATCGGCACCCAGGAAAGTCATCACGCTCTGCACGATGAAGATGAGCGACGCCGAAAGCGTTATCGCCCACAGGACCTTCATCATTACGCTAAGAGAATTCCACCATTCAATCATATCTTATATTGTTTTACGGGTTGTTTTCTGCAAATAAAATAAATATTTATCGAAAAACAAAATTTAATTCACGAAAAACTAACTTTTTGTCAGAATAGTCGACAATTTTGGGATACAGCTAAATGGGTCGGTTCATCTGCAACCTCTCTCGGGATCACTTTTGCCCTTGAGTGATCCCGTTTTACTCTCCGACATCCCCGCCGGGATCACTTTTGCCTCGGAGTGATCCCGTTTTACGCTCCGACATCCCCGCCGGGATCACTTTTGCCTCGGAGTGATCCAGTTTTACGCTCCGACGCCCCAGCCGGGATCACTTTTGCCCTTGAGTGATCCCGTTTTTCCCTCCGACGCCCCCGCCGGGATCACTTTTGCCTCGAAGTGATCCCGTTTTATGCTCCGACGCCCCTTCCGGGATCACTTTTGCTTCAGATTGATCCCGTTTTACACTCTGTCATTCCAAACTTGTCGAGAAATCTCCTGCATAGTCCGTTCCTCCGGCGGG
>CAMOGR010000177.1 GCA_946614205.1 uncultured Bacteroidales bacterium
AACTTCGAGGCCGCAGCCTTCTGCTTCAAGAACGGCCGTCTCGCAAAGGCATACAATTATGCCAATACTGCCCTCAACCTCGATGAGAGCATGGCCGGCAAGGCATATTTCCTGATGGGTCAGATCTGGGGCACCACCGCTTGCGGCGGGGACGAAATCGAAAAGCGCGCCCACTACTGGGTGGCCGTCGACTTCCTCCAGAAGGCAAAGAATGCCGACGCTTCCCTCGCCGACGAGGCCAACAGGGTAATCGGCTCCTACAGCATCTACTTCCCCGAAACCGCCGAGGCGTTCATGTATAACGTCACCGACGGACAGAGCTACAGGGTGGTCTGCAATGGCATGAGTGCCACCACCACCGTCCGCACCAGGAAGTAAACGGACGTGAAGCCCGCAAGGAACACACAGATTCGATATTGGATAGCTGCCGTCATTGCGGTGGCTATCCTCGTTGTATCCTGCAAGAACAAGATGGCCCAGGCGGAGGTGCTGAACCTTCAGGACACCCCCGTCCAGACCATCGAAGACATGTTTGCCGTCCAGACGCGCAACGGCCTGGTGGTGATGAGGGTGGAGGCAAACGTGATGGAGAGGTACGACAACGACACCACTTCCTACGAGACCTTCCCGAAGGGCATCGCCATTTACGGCTACTCCGACGAGGGCCTTCTCGAAACGATCATAGTTTCGGACGACGGCAGGCATTTTACCCGCAAAAGACGGAATGCGCAGCCCCAGGAAGAGATGTGGGAAGCCTTCGGAAACGTGGTCATCCACAACGTCCTCAAGCAGGAGACGATGGAAACGGACACCTTGTACTGGAACCAGGCCAAGAATGAAATCTATACCGACTGCTATGTGAAGATGTATTCCCCCCAGGGTTTCCTGCAGGGGTACGGCATGCGTTCGGACGACCATGCCCGCAACGCCATCCTTCTGGAGCCGTTCAACGGATATGGCTATACCGCAAGGGACAGCACCGTGGTAGTCATTGATTCTGTTAATTTTATAGGCCCTCTGGTCAAGATATCCAAATAAATTTTCTACCTTTGCAGGCTTAATTGATTTAATAATTAAAAAATATATTACTGAAATGGCGGTTCTTGAAAAAATTCGCGTTAAGTTCGGGCTTGCGATATCGATTATCATCGCACTGGCCCTTTTGTCTTTTATCATAGATCCCAGCACCCTCGAATCTGCCCTGCATTCAATGTCCAGCAAGTACGATGTAGGTGTCATCAACGGCAAGGCAATCGCATACACCGATTATCTCGAGGATGTGGAAAGGTATACCCAGATCAACGAAATCATCACCGGATCCAGCGTGCAGAACGAGCAGACCCAGCAGCAGATCAGGGATGCAGCCTGGCAGGAACTTGTGGACAAGCACATGTTCATCAAGAATGCCAAGGCCGCAGGCATCACCGTCGGCAAGGCTGAGATCGTAGACCTCACCACCGGAGACAACCCGTCCCCCATCATCGCCAGCAACGCTGCCTTCATGGACGACAACGGCCAGTTCTCCGCCGACCGCGTACGCGACTTTGTCAATCAGATCCCTTCGGATGAGTCCGGGCGCCTCCAGCTCTACTGGAGCTACCTGCAGAACTCCCTCAATACCCAGCAGTATTACGCAAAGTACGGTGCCCTGTTCAACGCCAGCACTTTCCAGAACGCTTTGGAGAAGGCCCTGAACGTAGAGCTTAACAATACCACCGCCAATGTTGACTATGTATATGTTTCCCATCCTTATGCAGACAGCACCGTCAAGGTGACTCCTGCCGAGGTAAAGAAATACTACAAGTCTCACCCCGAATTCTTCCAGCAGCAGGCCAGCCGCGACATCGAATATGTGGTGTTCGAGGTTGTTCCTTCCGCAGAGGATATCGCTGCCACCAACGATCAGTTCGCAGAGGCATACGGCCAGTTTGCAGATGCCGACAACGTCAAGGCGTTCCTTCTGAAGAACTCCGACCGTCAGCTCAGCAACTACTGGTACAAGGCCGGTGAACTCACCAGCATCAATGCGGATGTCAACGACTTCGTGTTCAACGGCAAGGGCGCTGTTTCTCCCATCATCACCGATGGCGACACTTTCTATGCCGTCCGCGTGATGGAGAGCAAGCTCGTTTCCGACTCCGTTTACGTAAAGCACATCCTTCTCCAGGGTGCGAATGCCGGCAAGACCGCAGACAGCCTCGTGACCGTGGTCCGCAAGGGCGGCAATTTCTCCGCTCTCGCAGCAGAGTTCTCGGTCGACCAGAATTCCGCCGCTGACGGCGAACTCGGCAACATCGGCTGGATGACCCAGACCTACATGATCCCCGGCTTCGAAAGCGTAATCACCGCTCCCGTGAACCAGCCTATGGTCCTCAAGACCCAGTACGGCACCCACGTGGTAGTGGTCAGCAAGATCACCGCTCCTCACCTCAAGAAGCAGGTTGCGATCCTCGAGAAGACCGCTGTTCCCAGCAAGGAGACCACCAACACCGTCTATGCAAAGGCCAACAAGTTTGCGACCATCGCCGGAGGTACCGCCGCCGGTTATCTTGAGGCCGTGGATACCATGGGTGTCTATTCCCACAAGATGAACATCACCGAGGCCACTTCCAACTACGGTTCCATCGAGAACGCCAAGGAGCTCACCCGCTGGGCATTCGACAACAAGGTCGGAAAGTCTTCCAACATCATCACCGTCAACAATAAGTACTTCTTCGTCGCAGCGGTCAACGGCATCCACAAAGAGGGCCTGAAGCCTCTGAACGAGGTAACTCCTTCCATCGAGGGAACACTCCTTTCCAAGAAGATCGCCGCAGCCCAGAAGGAACTGATTGCCGGCAAGATCGAAGGCTGCACCACCCTCCAGGAGGTTGCCGACAAGCTCGGCAGCACCATCACCAGCGAGCCTGCATTCAGCCTCGCGACCATGAGCGGACGCGCTGCGGATCCTTCCCTCGCCGGAGCTATCTCCAAGGCGGAAGAAGGCAAACTGAGCGGCCCCGTCGCCGGTGTGTACGGCACCTATGTGTTCGTGCTGAACAGCAAGGAAGTCGGCTCCTTCTACACTGAGGCCGACGCCGACACGTTCACTCAGCGCAAGGCACAGTACAACGTCCAGGGCATCATTCCCGTGATGTCCGACAACGGTGTCGTGAAGGATAACAGGGCGAGGTTCTTCTAGGAGATCTTCACCTTAAAGCCTTTTGAGAATGAAAGGACTGTGTCCACGGTTGTGGCATAGTCCTTTTGCTTTATCTTGATTTCGAAAACCCCCTCGCCATCGGCCAGGGAAACGCTCTCTATGTAGGCGCCCTTGTTCTTGAGTGTGTCGACGATGGTTTTCAGCTCTTCGTTGCCTATAGGGGAAAGAGAGACTCTAAGTTCCTTCTCTCCATAGATGCGGGTGATGAAGTGCATGGTTTCCAGCACCAGGACGGTCATCAAAGTGGCCGCTATAGCCACGGAATACATGGCGGCTCCGCAGGCGAGGCCGATGGCGGCGGCAACCCAGAGCCCTGCGGCGGTGGTAATACCCCTGACCACGTTCTTCTGGAAGATAATCACGCCTGCGCCTATGAAACCGATGCCGGAGACCACCTGCGCTGCCACCCGGGCGGCGTCGAAACGTCCGCTGAATGCATACTGCGAGATAATCATGAACAAGGCGCTACCCAGCGCCACAATGAAGTGAGTGCGCACGCCGGCTTCCTTGGCGCGGAACTCGCGCTCGAAACCTATCACGCCGCCGAGCAGTCCGGCGACGAAAATCCGCATTATGAAGGTCCAGTCTATAGCCATTATATCAGAATCTTAAAATAGTCCCGGGGTAATCGCCAGCCACTTCAGCACCGTCTGCCCGAAAAGCAGGATCAGCAGCCAAGAGAAGGTCATCATGGTGATGCCGTACTTGAACGCGTCGGTCTGGCTGTATTGGTTGGTATTGTAGAGAAGCGCTGCGGGCTTGCTGTTGAACGGCAGCACGTAGCAGTGCTCGATAAGCATGGATGTAGGCAGCGCCAGGCTCATCGGAGGGAAGTGGAAACGCGCTTCCACGCCCAGAGCGATAGGCACGAACACCATAGTGCGTATGGTCTTGCTCTGGAAGATCAGCCCGGAGTACATCATCAGGAAGGTGATGATCACATACAGCACCCAGAACGGGGTGTCCGAGGTGATGCCCATCGCATCGAATGCGGCATTCACCATGGTATTCGGCAGGTCGGTGGCGTTGAGGCCGCTTCCCAGCACATATGCACCCGCGCTGAAGAGCATCAGGTGCCAGGGGATGTC
>CAMOGR010000178.1 GCA_946614205.1 uncultured Bacteroidales bacterium
GCCCGTCGGCGGAATCCTCGTAATAATCGAGGTCGTCGGGGCCGAAGCCGTCGGGGTGGATGCGGCGGAATTCCTCACCGAGGTGTTCGCGGGCCTCGACAAGGGAGGCGTCGCGGGCGAGGATATAGTGCAGCGTAGACATGCGGACGAACACGAGCACGCCCGGCATCTCGGCCTCGGAGAGGTTCTCCCAGTTGGCCTCGTCTACGAAGAAAACTTTTGCTTCACAATGATTTACGAGGAAATGTATATTCTCGGGCTTGAACTCGTGAAGAAGTGGTACGGGCACGGCGCCGTAAGTGAGCGCCGCCAGGAAGCAGACGCCCCAGTTGGCCTGGTTCTTGGAACAGAGGGCGACTTTGTCCCCTCTCTGCAGGCCGCATTTACGGAAACAGATGTGCAGAAGTTCGATGCGCTTGGCGACGTCGCCGTATTTGAGGGTAACGCCCTGATAATTGGAAAGGGCGGCGCGCTCCCAGTTGGCCCGGAAGCTCCTCTCGAGCATCTTGTTTACCGATTGGAATGCCATATATCAATTTTGTTGTCTTTATTCCATACTAAACGCAGGTCTCCGGTGCCCGCCAGGGCCTTTGCCTTAGCAGGCCAAGCGGCAGGTGCCGCGGCGGCCTCGAATGCCTCCAGGGCAGCCCGCTGGCCGCTGATAATCCAGTTCCCGGTCTGCAGCATGCAGCTGTCGGCGTCGGCGAAGACCTGGCCATACAAGGCGCGTATAAAGCCGGTACGGGGATTGACCCGGACGCCTGAAGATTTTGCCTTATCCTTGACTCTCACCATGTTGAGACGGCCTTCCGGAGTGGATACCATGGCAACCTCCTGCACTCCGGCCTCGCTCTCCCAGGCACGGGGGTCCTTGCCGCTGCTGTGCCACACGGACGTCAGGGCACGGTTGTAGGACTCCAGGGCCACGCGGGCATCAAGCCAGGTCTCGTATGCATGGCGGTACGAAGCCACGGAGGCTACCGGAATGTCTACATAGAACGTATATCCTGCCGGCAGGACGGAGGCGAGCTTCGAAGGGGCCTCCTGGAGCGAAGAGCAGAAATTGCTGAAGTACTTTTCGGCATCGGGCGCGAAGGTGACGAGGGTGTTGTCGGAAACGGTCATCCACTCGCTTGCATCGCGGATGAAAGGCACCGCCAGCTGGGCGAGACCGCCGGTGAAAGCGCCGGCAAGGAGCTTGCGGGCCCCGCGGTTGCGCCAGATCGTGACGTCTCCGGAAGGGAGGGCTGCCGCCACCTGGTCGAAATCGGGAGCGTCGAGCACCGATATCCCCGACTCCAGATGCCTTGAGGCAATGGTCAGCACAGTCTCTGAGGGGCTGAGCAGCAGGGCATTATGATGAGGAAGCCGGATATACGCATGCGCCACTGCAAAAGAATCCGCCTGCGCGAGGACGGACGCCGCAGCAGAGAGGGTATCTTCCGAAGCCTTGCCCGCCTCGATGATTACGAGCGGAGCGAGGGAGCCCACGTCGCACAGGGCGATGATGCTGCGGGAGCGGTCCAGACGGCCATAATCCAGACTCCGAAGGACGCTGGCGGAATCCGTCATTTCGTCCAGAGCCTTGTCGAGACGGTTGAAGATGCCGATGCACAGGGCGTCGGAAGGAACTGCCTGAAGCAGTTCGGGAGCCTCGGATGAAGAACCGGCGGAGCCGTTGCCGCAGGAATGCAGGCTCAGGGCGAGGCTCAGTACCAACAGTGAAAGTACACACTTACGCATAATGGTGCAAAGATAGCAAATTATGTCAAATGTGCACCGACTTTTTATGCAGTCCCGCCCCTTCGGCAACGAGGGTGACACGCCCCTTGCCCGTGCGCTTGAGGATTACCGACGCAAGACCGCCGAAAGCCTTTATACTACGAGAGTTGAAAGACGCATGGCTGGTGGGGTCTCCGGCATCGGTCGCAAGTACCGAGGCAGGGCCCGACACGCTGAAAGACAGCTCATTGCATGCTCCCGGCACGAGATTGCCCGAAGCATCGAGTACGCTCGCGTACACATATATAAGTTCGTCGCCTGCATAATCGACCGTGAGCCCTATCGAGACGGGGTCCCCGGCAGTACTTACCTTATCCGTGGCAAGGACGGTCCCGGCCTCGTAGGCGGAACGGTCGGAATACACGCGGGCCTCGAGGGTGCCGCTGCCGTATACCACATCGTCCCAGCGGAAACGGTACTCCCGTTCCTTGCGTTCCTTCACTCCCAGGGATTCTCCGTTCAGGAACAGTTCCGCCACGGTGCCGCTGCCGTATACATGCACGGGCGTCACCTGCCCCTCCCGGCCGGGCCAGGTCCAGTGCGGGAGGATATGAGCAACCGGAACCGAAGGGGCCCACCTGGCCTGATACAGCCAGAAGCGGTCCTTGGGGAAGCCCGCCAGGTCCATGATTCCGAAATAGGAACTCCTGCTGGGCAGAGGTTCCATTATGACCTTCTGGCCCCACGACTCGAAGAGAGCGATCGCGGCCTGCTTCTCCTGCTCTGTATGGAAGTTGGTGAGCACCGACGGATCGAGGTTGTATGGCGTGGGTTCGCCGAGGTAGTCGTACCCGGTCCACACGAACTCCCCTGCACATTCGGGGACCTCGTCTTCGTAGAACCACTCATAATCGGGTCTGGAAGCCCATCCGGGGGCATACAGGTCGTAGGAGCTCACCTGATACGGAGCGCCCAGCGGCCAGCCGGAGCCCTTGTCCTCCAGGACGGGGAAATAGTAATAACCGCGCGTGGAGACGCAGGAAGCGGTCTCGGAGCCGTAGAAGGGCTGCTCCGGATGGGTATCGCGGAACTCCTTGTAGGCGTGGGGTTTATAATTGAAGCCGTAGACGTCGATGGTCGATGCATACGCCGTCGTGGAAGCCCAGAGATTGTCGTTGCCGGCGGTGGTGGGACGGGACGGGTCCTCGCGGTGGCAGATGTCGGTAAGCCGCTGCGCAATCTGCCATTTGTCGGGGTAGCCCTGCTCGCCCACCTCGTTGCCTATGCTCCACGCAATCACGCATGGATGGTTGGCGTCGCGGCGTATCATGGCCACAAGGTCCTTCTCGGCCCATTCGTCGAACAGGCGCGCATAGCCGTTCGGTTTCTTGGGCACGGTCCAGGTGTCGGTGAGTTCGTCTATGACCAGGAAGCCCATGATGTCGCAGAGCTGCAGGAATTCGGGAGCCGGAGGATTGTGGCTGCAACGTATCGCATTGCATCCCATTTCCTTGAGCTTGAGGAGCCTGCGGGTCCAGGCATCGGTGTGCCAGGCCGCCCCGAGCGCTCCGGCGTCGTGGTGCAGGCACACACCTTTGAGGAATGTCTTCTCGCCGTTCAGCCAGAAGCCGTCCGGCCTGAATTCCGCCGAGCGCACGCCGAACACCGCGTACCGGGTGTCGCTGAAGGCCGGAGCGGCGGGCGTCTCCGCGCCGGAAAGCTCGACTTTGACCTGATAGAGGGAGGGACTGTCGGGGCTCCAGAGATCCGGACCATAGATTTCGAGGCTGCTGGTGACCTTGGCACTGTCTGCCAGCGCAATGAGCTCTTCCGTGGAACAGAGCACCTTGCCCTCGCCGTACCGGCTGATGGAGGTGCGAAGCGTACACTGCGTGCCTTCGGGTATGCCGCAGGGAGCAAGACGCAGGGTCGTGGTGACGTATACGTCGGCAAGGCCCGACGATACATGTACGGCGTTGACACGCACGCCGTTGTACGCGATACCGGCCTTGGAAGTACGGAGCAGGCGCACGTTGCGGTAGATGCCGCCGCCCGGATACCATCGGGACGACTCCTCGGGATTGTCAAGCTGTATGCTGATAAGGTTGTCCCCTTCGCGGAGGGCCGGAGTAAGGTCGGCACTCCATGAGGCATAGCCGTATGGCCACTCCCCGACCTTCGAGCCATTGACGCTGACGGTCGCATAAGACATTGCTCCGTCAATCTCCAGGAAGATGGCCTTCTGCAGGTCTTCCCGCGTGATGGTCAAGTGTTTGGAATAGCATCCGCGTCCCCACCAGCGGAGTTTCCCGGTCTCGCCGGGATATTCCTGGAGGAAAGGGCCTTCTACGCCCCAGTCGTGAGGCAGGTCGACGATGCGGGCAGGGCCGCCGTCGAGGGAAAACTCCCAGCCCGAGTTGAAATCCTCGGCCCCGCTCTGAAGGGGGAAGGTATGTACGGATTGCGATTTGTCTGCGCACGCGCCAAGCAGCAGCGCGGAAAGGAAAACAATGGTAAGTTTTTTCATATCGGAATGCAAGATACGAAAAGGAGATGAAACATTTTGTATTTTTTTGTTTTGTTAGTTATTTTTGCGCATGTCGCAAAAGCTCTCAATTTTCTGGTGAATAGCAAATAATATCCCTCAACTGGGATGAAAGTCGCATAAAAAGTGTACTTTTGTTTGAAAGAAGAATCCAGCCATGTTGAAAATGAAGGCAAAGTTGTCGGTCATCGGCGCGGCAGTCTTGGTATTGCTGCTCTCCCCTGCCGTATCGTGCAGGAAAAACGGCGGTGTAAACGACGAATCCATACTGCCCGGCATCGACTACGCAAAATCCTTCTCGGACTACCTGCTTTCTCACGGAATGAGCAGCCGGCAGCTGGAGGCGCTCATCCTGTCACTCAAATAAGGCCCAGCTCGGATGCTTTGTGCAGCATCTCGGAGACATTCTTCACCTCCATCTTGGCGTAGATACGCTGCCGGTGGGTGTTTACCGTATGTACGCTAAGATGCAGCCGCTCTGCAATATCCGAGGCCTTGAGTCCCTCGGAGCTCAAGCGGATAATCTGGATTTCGCGCTGCGACAGGCCGATGTCGGCTATCCTCCGGCTGCGTTCTATCAGCAAATCACCCACATAATCGGCCACTTCGGCGTTGATGGAGTCAGCCTGGTCGGAGAGTTCCCGGCACTTCTGGCGTATGCTGTCAGGCGAAAGGGTCGCCGCATCGGCGGAGAGTCCGGTTATAGCGTCACTCAGACCGCTGACAGGATTGCGGAGGTCTTTCGACAGCAGGTCGATAATCTGCTGCTTGGCGTCGCTCAGGCGCTTGAGTTCGCGGGAGCGGCGACGGGCTTTGCGGAGCCAGAGAGCCACTATGGCAATCACGGCAACGGCCAGCAACAGAGCCAGCACCAGCACCCAGATCTGATAACGGCCGCGCTCTATCTGCCTTTCCTTTTCCTGGACGGAAAAACGGGTCTCCATTTCCTGAAGGGTCTCGTCTTCCTTCTGCTGCATGTACTTCTGCATCTGAAGCACATAGTCATCGTGCATGTCAAGAGCCTTCCGGGGCTGCCCCACCCTGGTGTAAAGCCGCACCAGCCGGTCGTCCAGAGAGGCTGCGGTCAGATAGTCCGTTGCGGAGAGCGTACTACGCACTTTCTCGAACCAGGCTATGGCCTCGTCGTTGCGGTCGCCCTGCTGGAACCAGCGGGAACGGAATAATATGCCGTTGCGCTTGAGGCGCGGAATGTCATAGGTATCGGCAATGGCCTGTCCCCTGTCAAGATATTCGCCTGCCGTGCGGTAAATGTCCGGGTCGATTGGGTCCGACCAGCGGTTCTTGTTGATATAGAGGGAGCCGATGACGTAGCACGCCTCCGCCTGCTGCCCGGCGTCGCCGGTTTCCTCGGAGATAGCAAGCGCTTCCCGTGCGTAACCGAGGCCTTCGTCGTTCCGCCCTGTTTCAGGGGAAATCTCGGCATATGAGCAGAGCTTGGCCTTGTCGATAAGGATGCCGGCAAGTTCTGTCTTGAAGCCGTACTCCCTCGCTACGGTTTCCGCCTCGACGGCTTTTTCCCAGGCGTCGTCGTCGCGGCTCGTCATGATGTCTATCCCCACTATCGTGGACAGCGCCTGCACACGCCCCTTCGGAGAATCTTCCGCCGCAGAAATCTCGAGTGCCCGGAGCGCCTTTTCCATAGCCTGTTCGAAACGCTGGCCGGCGACATCGGCCGACGCCTGTTCCAGAAGGGTGGTCAATTCTGAAGGAGAAGAGCCTCCTTCAGGGTGGCCGGAGCAGGCGACGAGCACGGAAAACAAGAGTATTTTCGCAAACTTCTTCATCATCGCAAAAATAAGCAGAAATATGCAAAAGCACGCACAAACATGTTATTTCAGTAGGTTCCATGGCGCAGATTACTGAAAAATCATTAAGCAAATGACGGGCAAATTGGAGACATTTGTATTGTCCAAACCAACTCAGTCATGTCACAATTCGAGAAATCCCGTTATGAACAGCCTTACGCCGAAGCTGTGCATCTGAAAGAAGAGTGCATCATATGCACGAGCCCTCTGTCATACAGCGGCAATCCCGGTACGCCCGGAGATGATATCGATGAACTTGAAATCATAAATGGAGGGTCATTCTGATGAAAAGAGCTTTGTTATACATTATTGCCGCAGCGGCAATGACCGCCTCGTGCGTCAAGGAAGATGCACCTGCCGACAATGTACAGCCGGTCGAATCTTTCGGCGGAAGGGTCATCACGGTAAGCCCGATAGCATCAAAGACTGAAATAAATGAAAAGCAGGACGGCGGTTACAGCTTCAGCTGGAAGGCCGGCGACCAGATAGCTTTATATGAGTTCGTCTATGAGAACTTCGGCAGCGATGCCGAGAACGCCACTCCCTCCGAGGTTTTTTACTCGGAAGGCCTCGGGCAGGATGCAGCGGCAGCCACATTCACGGTGGATTTGAACACGACGCTCAGTAATCCCGGCGGAGGGAAGTACCGTTACGTCGCCGTTTACCCCAGCAACTCGAATTATTATTGGTCGGACGAGGATTATTATGCCGATTGCTGGTCTGATGCGGACAAAAGCCTTCCCGTACACCCCGTCATAGGGTTGCAATTC
>CAMOGR010000179.1 GCA_946614205.1 uncultured Bacteroidales bacterium
CCCGGCGCCGGTTCGGCGGATGCCGGCATTTCCGAGGCCGGCGCTTCCACATACGGCGTTCCTTTCACCATCGGTCTCGGCACCCGGTTCCATATCGGCGACAAGTTCTCCCTCGGCACAGGACTGGAGTATTCCCTCCTCACCCGCACGTTCGACGGCACATATTCAGAGAGTTACACCGGCAGCATCTTCCATGCGGTGCAATATGTGGGCGTTCCCGTCAACGCTTACTACCACCTGCTGAGCACCCGCGACGGCCTGCTCAACCTGTACGCATGGGGCGGCGGCGCTGCAGAGGTGTGCGTATCCAACAGCTACCGTCTGCTGTCCGGGCCCGGCACCACCATCAACGACAAGGCCGGAGCCCTGCAATTCTCCGTCGGCCTGGGTATTGGCGTAGAAATCCCCATTACAGGCTCCCTCAGCCTCTATCTCGACCCGGCTGTCCGCTATTATTTCCACGGCAATCAGCCCAAGAGTCTGCGCACCGACAAACCTTTCATGGTCAACTTTGACGCAGGTTTGAGATTTAATTTGTAAATTTGCAGCCGGAGACTCCACAGGAAGTCCGGCAAACAGTCCGCTTCAGGGATTCTTCGTTTAATTGTTGACGATAAGATTTATGAGTTTTTTTTCTGGAAGAAGGAGCATAGCAGGTACTATGTGACTGATGACAGTGAAAAAGACCATAAAGATTGAAGTCAATAAAGTTTAAACGGCTTCATAATCGGGGTGTGGCGCAGTTGGCTAGCGCATCTGGTTTGGGACCAGAGGGTCGAAGGTTCGAGTCCTTTTACCCCGACAATTTCAGAGCTTACCAAAGCTTATTCTTCGGCAGGTGAAACTGTCTCGGGATGGCATCGGAGGGTCATTTCGAACTGCATCAGATGGTTATTGATGTTTGAAGGGCACTCCGAGCGATGTCGGAGGGTCTCTCCGTACAAAGTGTAGAATCTATTTTTCGTTACAAGTGGTTTTCCCCTCGCAGGGGAGCCTAAGCAAGTACCGCAAAGGTGCCCATGAACACCTCGGTGCTGCCAACGTGCCAGATTCTGACCCGTTGGCAGCAAAATCGGGCTAAAACGCTGCCAACAGGACATTTTTCAGCACGTTGGGAGCACTTATCCCCCAATAACCAGCTGGGAGCCAAGCGATGCATAGCTAAGGAAGGTGCGAGGGAAGGCGGCGGAAGGCACGACATCAAGGGGAAAGTGCGGCGGCAGGAGGCGGCAAGCGGCAAGCGGCAAGCGGCAAGTGGCAAAAAAAGGGGCCGGCGTGACAGCCGACCCCAGATATCTAATTAGTCGAAAGTTTAGAGTCTTATTGATCTCTTAAGCCGAATTTTCGCGGTAGTTTTCGTTCCAAGAAGGAGCGCAGTCCACACAAAGTGACCGAGGAGAACGAAAACTTATGCCCCTATCAGCCCGTTGGCCTGAAGGAATGCGTTGCAGGCCGTGGCGACAAAGAGGAAAACAATCAGGGAAGCAACGACTACGCCGATGACTTTGAGGCGCTTGAACCAGGTCTGGTTGTTCCAGCCTACGGTCTGGAACATGCTCCAGAAGCCGTGTGTAAGGTGGAGCCAGATTGCGGCGAACCATACCAGGTAAATGAGAAGCATCCACCATTTGCCGAAGGTTACGTTGAGCAGAAGGTAGGGGTTGTTCTCGAAGTTGCCGATGCCGAACATTTCGGGGAGCTGCATCTTGGCCCAGAAGTGGCTGAGATGAAAGAAAACCAGGCCGAGAATCACAAGGCCGAGGACGAACATGTTCCTTGCCGACCAGGAATCGGCGGCAGCCTTGCTGGGAACCTCATAGCGCTTGACGCCGCCGCGGGCGCGGATATTCTTGAAGGTAAGCCAGCATCCATAACCGATATGCACCAAAAAGCCAAGTGCAAGGATGGGGACCATGATATCAACGATGGGAAGGGACATGAAGTCGCAGCCGAGCTTGAAGAGACCGTCGCCCTCGCTGAAGAGGATGCCGTCGTTGGTCGCAACGCCATATTTACCCGTAAATGAATCGATTACAGAGAAGAAATTGATAGTTCCGTGCAACAGGAGGAAGAGAATGAGAAAAGCTCCGCTTATTGCCTGCACGAACTTTTTGCCGATAGATGATGTAGATAATGCCATAGTGGAAATCTTTTTTCAGTTTGCAAATATAAAAAGAATCCGTATTATCACCTCACCTCATTTTTGGAAATTTGATATTTTTCAGATATTTTTGTCAGTCTTGCAATACGTAACAATGAAATGTACAAGAGAGTTCTACTTAAATTGAGCGGTGAAAGCCTCGGCGGGCCTGCAGGAAAAGGCCTCGACACAGAAAGCCTCAAGGCTTTCGCAGAAGAAATCGCACAGGCCGTACGCAACGGCCACCAGATAGCAATAGTAAACGGCGGAGGCAACATATTCCGCGGCCTCCAGGGAGTCGGAAAGGGCTTCGACCGCGTCACCGGTGACCGCATGGGCATGCTCGCCACCGTCATCAACTCCCTCGCACTCTGCTGTGCAATCCGCAGCGAGGGCATTCCGGCCGAGGTCTTCACCTCCACTCCAATGGAGCCCCATGCCCGTTACTACAACCGCGACAACGCCGTCAAGGTCCTCGAGGAAGGCGGCGTCGCACTGATTGCCGGAGGCACCGGCAGCCCGTTCTTCACCACGGACTCGGGAGCAGCCCTCCGGGCCCTCGAACTCGGAGCTGACGCACTCCTCAAGGGTACCCGCGTCGACGGAGTATACACCGCCGACCCTGAAAAGGACCCTACGGCCACCCGCTATGAGGAACTTACCTTCACCAAGGCCCTTACCGACCACCTGAAAGTCATGGACCAGACAGCCTACGCCCTCTGTGAGCAAGGCCCCGTTCCCATCGTGGTATTCGACATCTCCAGGAAGGGCAACCTCGCCAGCCTGCTCGAAGGGCAGAACATAGGCACCATTGTACACGCATAAAACAAGTATAATATGTTGACAGACAGAGCAAAAGAAATCGTCAGCGGCGCCGAGGCCAAGATGCAGGACGCCCTGAATTTCCTTGAGGAAGACCTCAAGACCTACAGGGTAGGCAAGGCCAACCCTTCCATTTTCAACGGCCTGATGGTTGACTACTACGGTTCCCCCACTCCGGTCCACCAGGTGGCGTCCATCACCACTCCCGACGCCAAGACCCTCACCCTCCAGCCCTGGGAGAAGAACATGATTCCCAAGATTGAGAAGGCCATCATGGACGCAAATCTCGGATTCACTCCCCAGAACAACGGCGAAGTCATCCGCTGCACCGTCCCCGCACTTACGGAGGAGCGCCGCCGCGACCTCATAAAGAAGGCCAAGGCTACCGGCGAGAATGCCAAGATAACGATACGCAACGCCCGCCGCGACGCATTCGACCTCCTCAAAAAGGCCCAGAAGAATGAGGGCCTTTCAGAGGATGTCCAAAAAGAAGCCGAAGACGAAGTCCAGAAGCTGACCGACAAGAAGGTCAAGACCGTGGACGAAATCGTCAGCATCAAAGAGAAGGAGATATTGACAGTCTAAACTGATACTCCGCAGGATGCACCATATACTCGTCTCGCGGGATTGCATGCCAAGAATCCACGCAGCCGAGTCCCATCTGCAGCAGGTCGCAGCACACGAAAGTGGAGCCCAGCGACCTGTTTTCCTTGTGCATCAGAGGGATGAGTTCACGGCTGTGGCGCCATTCTCCGCGTCCGAGATCGAGCTGGCTGCGGCTGAACGGAAGGGCCGATGCGCTGAAGGGGGCGCATGATGTGAGCTCGATGCCGAAACCATCGGCGTCAAGCACCTTGTAGCTCTTGATACCCACGTTGTTGCCATGCTCCTGCGGGCGCGCGGCTCCGAAGTCATAACGGGAGCATACGTCCTGCACGTAATGGCCGAGCCGTGCGGCGGTACGGCGGTCGCAATAAGTATCGAACGGCCCGTCTCCGTAGAATTCGACGGTAGAATACTCACCGCCCATGCCGAACTCGACTCCCACGCGGAACAGGTCGGGTGCGCCGGCGAGCTTGCCGTTGTCCCTGAGGTTCATCTGAAGGTCGATGATGCCTTCGGGCCTCACGCTCCAGTTCATCACTACGTCCGCATACTCAAGGGGATAACAGAGGCTGACGGTAACCGCTTCCCCGTCACGTGCGACAGAGAGGTCCTTCACCTTGTACTCGGGCCACGCCCATACGTCCCACATTGGTTTGATCTTCCAGCTGGCGCCGAGGTCGTTCTCCGTCAGGGCACGGCCGAACGAAGGCATGACGGGATGGCTGAGAAGCTGCCTGCCGCGGACGATGTATGAGCAGAGTGCGCCCGTAGTCTTGTCCCAGCTGGCGCTGAACTCGCGGCCGGAAACGTCGACGCGAAGGCCTGACTCGTCAAGCAGCAGGCCGCCCGCATCAGGCAGACCGGCAGGTTTGCATACGAGCTCGCGGGCGATGGCAATCTGGTCGCGGGCGACAGTCTGGCCGCGGTGCAGGATGCCGTCGTCGCGCAGCAGCACGAAGTCAAGCAGCAGCGACACGTCGTGGCCCGGTCCGTCGGGAACGGCGTAGCCAAGGGCAATCTCGGCACAGGCCTGAGGCGCCACGGCGGGCATTGCAACACTCCCGCACTGCACCGGCGCGCCGTCTACAACCAGCTGCCAATCAGCACGGTAGCGGGAAAGGTCGATAAAGAAGTTCTCGTTGTACACCTGAACCTTGCCAGCGGCAATCTGCTCCGGAGTCGCACTGCAGAGGATGGAACGGTACTGATAGCGGACCTCTTCGGCCTCGGGATGAGGGACGCGGTCGGGCGACACTATTCCGTTGCAGTTGAACGATTCGTCAGTGCCGTCGTATGTGTTGAAGTCGCCGCCGAAGACGAAAATCCAGTCGGACTTGTCCTGCATGCGCGAACCAGCGCCGTTGTTGGCATCAACCCTTCCCTGCGAGGGGTCGTAGGGCCAGCGGAGAGCCTGGTCCACGAAGTCCCAGATGCATCCGCCCTGGAAGGAGGGATACTTGCGTACGAGGTCCCAGTATTCGGCGAATCCACCCATGGAGTTGCCCATCGCGTGCGCATACTCGCACATGATGAGAGGGCGCGGGGGATTGGAGGAGCAATATTTCTCGCAGTATTCGTAGGGGGCGTACATGGGGCAGAAGATATCCGTATCGTAATCGAGCACAGCCCGCTCATACTGCACGGGACGGGGGGGGTCGTAAGCCTTGGTCCACTCGTAGCTGCGGTAGAAATTGGGACCGTTGCCGGCCTCGTTGCCGAGACTCCAGACTATGATGCTGGGATGGTTGATGTCGCGGTACACCATACGCTGCATCCTGGTAAGGTGGGGAGCTTCGAACAAAGGGTTCTTGGCAAGCGTCTTCTCACCATAGTACATGCCGTGGGACTCTATGTCAGCCTCGTCGATTACGTACAGGCCGTAGCGGTCGCAGAGCTCGTACCAGAAGGGGTCGTTGGGATAGTGGCAGGTGCGTACAGTATTGATATTAAGCTCCTTCATGAGCTTTATGTCGCGTATCATCTCCTCATGGGTGACGTTGTAGGCACCGTCGGGGCTCATTTCGTGGCGGTTGACGCCCTTGACGAGAACGGGCTTGCCGTTGACGAGCAGCTGTCCGTCCTTGACTTCCGAAGTGCGGAAGCCGAAGTCGAGGGTCACGGACTCCTGCGCCTTTCTGCCGCTGAGGGCTACCACCCGCAGCGAGTACAGGTTGGGCGTCTCTGCGCTCCAGAGGAGAGGGTCGGCCATCTTGTCCTTCCACACGGCATGGCCGTCCAGGACAGGCAGAAGGTTGGACCAGAATTTGCCGTCGGGGCCGAAAATCTCAAAGCGAGCGGCGTCGGCGCCTGTGCACAGGGTCGCGTCGATGCTGAAGTTGCCATACATGTCTGCTCCCACGCGGACATCCTGTACACCCTTGCGGGGACGGAAGTCAAGACTCACGCCGCGGGCTATGCCGGCAAGGCGCCAGAAGTCCTGGCACTCGAGGTAAGTACCGTCGCACCAGCGCATTATCTCGAGCGCAAGGAGGTTGTCACCCTTCTTTACGAACGGAGTAATGTCGAATGCCGCCTCAAGTTTGCTGTCCTCGCTGTATCCGACGCTCTTGCCGTTCACCCAGACGCGCACGTTGGATGTGGCACTGCCGATGCGGAGCACGACGTTGGTCTTCAGGTCTGACGCACTCAGGTTGAAACGGGTGCGGTACTGGCCTGTATGGTTGTCCTTCATGGGCACGTAGGGAGGATTGTTCTCGAAATGCCCCGTCCAGGGATACTGGTGGTTGGTATAAATCGGGTCGCCGTAGCCGTAGAGTTCCCAGATGCCGGGAACGGGAATCTCGTCCCAGGCGCTGTCGTCCAATGCGGGCGATTCGAATCCGGAAATGCGGTTCTCGAAGTCGGCGAACCAGCGGAACTTCCACATTCCGTTGAGACTGAGCGTCTTGCAGTCGGAATGGAAACTGGCCGTCATGGGCAGCCGATTGATCTGTTCAATTGCCGGGTCGAGATAGTCGGGAAGTTTCTCCTGGGCCCGGAGAGGAGTGAGCGCTGCAAGGAGCAACGCGGGCAGAATGATTGGTTTGAGTGTCATATTTCATTAAGCAATTGGTCGAAAACCTGAGCCTCGCACTGTGTGAGGAACACTGCTGATATGGGTATGTAGAACAGCCGCCCGGACAAGCCGTCGGGGAGAGCGCGGGCGTCGCGCAGGCGCTGGGCGTCCTTCTCCGTCGTGATGACGGCCGCCGTGGGATTGTGGTGCATCGCAGAGGCCATCTCCCTGAAGTCGGACGTGCTGAAACGATGATGGTCGGGGTACTTGAGGTGGCCGACAATGGCATAAGTTGCTGAAAGATGGTTCCGGAGCGGCGTATCATCGGCTATTCCGGTGAGCAGCACCGCCTTGGACGAATAGGTATAACGCGTGTCGGCATCGGGGAAGACGGGCTCCGGGGCGCCGTATTCAATACCCGTGAACAGAAGCGTCTGAGGGCGCCCCTTGCGCACGGCGATGCAGGACTGAGGGTCCCAGCTGTCGTAACCGAGGAGGCGGGCATAGTCCTGCTTCTCACTGTCATCCAGCGCATAAGGGCACTTGGAGACAATGACGGCGCGGGCGTCGTAAAGGCGGCTCCGCAGGTCCCTCAGACGGCCGGAAGGAAGGAGGCTGTCGCGGGTCACGGGACGAGACCAGTCGACCAGCACCACGTCGAGGTCGGCCTTGAGGGAGCGATACTGGTAGGCGTCGTCGAGCACTATGGCATCGGCCGCGGGGAAATCGGGACTGACGCAGTTCCTGAGAGTCCTTGCCAACTGCGGCTTTGACAGTATGGCGCACCCCTCCAGGCGGTCCTTGTCAACGGCGACTACGGCACCTGGGAGCCTCTGCTTGAGAAGGAGCGGCTCGTCGCCGCAGAAGTCGGCCGTGGAAGTGGCGACAACCTGCTGGAAGCCCTTGCTGCGCCGCTTGTATCCCCTTGACAGGATGGCGATTGTCTGATACTTGCCAAGCTCCTGCAGACGGCGTACCGCCAGCTCGGTGTGGGGAGTCTTGCCGGTGCCTCCCACCGTGATGTTGCCTATGCAGACCGTAGGGACGTCTGCCTTGCGGGAATTCTTTCCGTCGCGGTAACGGTGGTTCCGGAGCGTCAGTATCAACTTATATATCATATACGTTCGACGTCTCAAGGGGGACGTCAGCCCACTTTTCTGCTATGTAATCCAGGGTGGAATCGATTTCCGAGGGGTCCGTGGTCGTCACCAGCTTCATGCGGGTCTGCCTGAAGTCGGGGAGGCCCTTGAAGTAGCAGCTCAGGTGGCGGCGCATCTCGAAAACGCCGCGCTTCTCGCCTTTGTACTGCAGCGACAGGGCCAGATGGCGCTTGGCGAGCGCTACCCTTTCCGGAACCGGCATGGGCGGAAGCTGCTCGCCGGTGTCGAGGAAATGGCGTATTTCCCGGAATATCCAGGGATGACCGAAGGATGCGCGGCCAATCATGATGGCGTCCACCCCGTAGCGTTCGAAAGCCTCGCGGGCCTTGGGACCGTCGGTGATGTCGCCGTTGCCTATAATGGGAATGTGCATGCGAGGATTGGACTTGACGGCGCCTATGAGCGTCCAGTCGGCACTCCCCTTGTACATCTGCTGACGCGTGCGCCCGTGGATGGTAAGGGCCTGAATGCCGACATCCTGCAGGCGTTCCGCCAGTTCCACTATGATTTTGCTGCCCTCGTCCCAGCCGAGACGGGTCTTTACGGTTACCGGCTTGCCGACGGCCTCGACCACCGCCTTGGTGATTGCGACCATCTTGTCGGGTTCGCGCATCATGCCGCTGCCGGCACCGCGCCCTGCAATCTTGGAAACAGGGCAGCCGAAGTTGATGTCGATGACATCGGCCCCGTGACCTCCGGCAATCTGTGCGGCACGGTCCGCCATCCGGGCGGCATCCACCATGGATTCGGGAATGTGACCGTATATCTGAATGCCCACCGGAGCCTCTTCGGGAAGGGTCCGCATCTTGGCAATCGCCTTGTCGGCATCGCGGACAAGACCGTCCGACGGGACGAATTCGGTGTAGACCATCGCGGCTCCCTGCTCCTTGCATAACACCCTGAAAGAGACATCTGTAACATCCTCCATAGGCGCAAGGAACAGCGATTTTTCACCAAAATTCAAATCTCCTATCCGCATGGGGTACAAAATTAAAAAATATTTACGAACTTTGCACCCTCAACTGGTGAGTTGTCCGAGTGGTTGAAGGAGCCTGCCTCGAAAACAGGTGTACGGCAACGTACCGGGGGTTCGAATCCCTCACTCACCGCAGTATAGTGGACACAAATTTAGACACAAGTTGCTAAGTTTGTGTCTATTTTATATCCCATTCAACCGTAGAGAACTCTACTTATGACAAAAAGGAAAATCCGGCTCTCAGCGGTGCCGAGGCCGGATACGGTGTGACTGACTGGATTGACTATCTGCGAGACTTTACGCAGATTCCGTAGATTCCGCAGCGGGGTTTGCGCAGGAAACCGGTGAGCGCTACTGCACCTCAGGAGCGACCGTAGCGCCGACGGGTACCAGGCGGCAGTTGTCCACGTAATAGTTGCCGTAGAAGTCCCCGTCGCGGATAACGGGCTGCTCATCATACGGGGCCTGGATGTAAGCCAGGATGGAGTAACTGGTACCGTTCACCTCTACAGGAAGCTCCCGCGACAGGTGGATTTCGTTCATGCCCTTCGACAGCTGGTACATCTTTCCGGCAATGTTGCCACTGCCTTCGTTTATCATATAATGGGCGACGTTCTTGTAGGTATTCTCCCAGACATTAATGCCCTTTACATTCCTGGCATTCTCCGTAACATATACCGCAATCCGGTAAGGCTGGGCGATATAGGCATAGACGGACAGGTCCACGGAAAGGGTCTTGCCTTCGACGCTGGAAGACAGGCCTATGGAAGTCAGCGTCGGATAAACGTCATCCGATTCGGCTGCAAACACAGGAACCATAGTCTTCATCCGGTTCTTCACCTGGCGTCTGCCATCGAAGTAATAATAATAGTCGGGGTATTTATTCTTGTATTGCGTGTGTTCTGTATGGCACTCGTTCCACCCATTGGTTGAGTCATAGAAGAGGCATACATATTCGAACAGGTCGCCGTACTCCGCCTTGTTATCGGCAAGTTCGACCGGCCACGCTCCGGAATTGCAGTCGGTGGACATGTTGGCGAGAACCAGGTGGTGCCGCACGATGGACGGATAGTTTGCAAGGGGCTCGCCGGCGGCCTGGGAAACGGTCACGGGAACCGTTCCGCCTTCGCTTACGACGTTGATGGTTGCGGTCCTGGCGGCACCGTAATTGCGCTTGACCACGAAGGTGTGGGTGCACTTGTCGGCAACCGGATCGCCGGCTCCGCCCATATCAACCAGCCAGTCCTGGTCGCATGTGACAGTATATTCCTTACCGCATTTCACGTCGAATTTAGCCTCGCCTCCGTACTTCGGAAGATCGATGCTGGTCGGAGTCACATCAGGAGCAGGCATCTTCCATTCGCAGCCGCTGTCGGCCTCCATCAAGGTCTTGAACACTCCCGGATTGAACATGATGCCGCCTGAAGGAACCACGGAACGTTTGGCGGCGGAACCGTCAGCCTTTTCGAATGTGAATTCGATGCCTCCCATCAGGGAAGTAGAAGGAATCACGAAATAATATGGCTGCCCCGGGATGAAAGTGCCGCCCTGCGGAACCAGTTCCAGACGCTGGTAGAGAGGGGCATCCATCGCCGTCGTCTGGCATCTGCCATCGGAATACACGCTGACATCCACCTTTGTGCCGCCAAAATTGTCGCTTTTATATTTTGCGCCGCAGGTGACGGTAACCTTGGAAACATTCTCGCTGACCAGCGAGAGCTTGATGCCACCGAATGGATATTTGAAGGAAAAGTGGTCATCCTGCGACCAGGCCATCGCGACCCAGCAGGAAGGGTCGAAGGTTCCCGGAATGCCCTGCTGGACATCGGGGAACGGGAGGTTGGTGGTAAACCTGATGATATAGCTGCTTGGCGGCTGGAAAGAGGACTGGTAACCTCCGTTCCTGCCGGCAACGTAAGGATAAATGGCAATGCGGTCAACTCCATCGTAGCCCCAGAGTTCTTTCAGGTATGCTACGTAAGTGGACTGATCCTGGCCGTCGGGCACCACCGCCCTGAACCTGGTCGAGCAGGCGGGGGCTTCAAGCGTCGCCGCAAAGCGTTCGTTCCTGTCGATCATGCTGCCGTCCTGCACGAGGAACACTCCGATTTCGTCGCCGGGATTCCAGTACATGTTTCCCGAACCGTCGCGCTCCATACGGGTGTCAGGGGTGCCGCAGTCGGCGGAAATGATAAATTCTTCACCAAATTCCGGGGCGGGTACGGATTCAACGTCCATTTTGCAGGAGGCGGCCGCAACCGACATCAGCGCAAGCGCTGCAAGTACTTGTTTTTTCATAACCTTTCCTCCTTTAAATCAACGGTTCATCGATAACGTTAGTCAACTCGCCTTCCTTCAGGCTGTCGCAAATCAAAAGGCAGGGAAGCAATTCCTCAACCTCGGCACATGGCTTGAGATACTTTTTTTCCATATATTGTTGTGCTAATCGTCGGAAATTATCCTTAAAGTACAAATATATAGTTTTTTCTCTGTAATTCGTAGTATTTCTGTGCTTTAATTCAAATTCAGTGAACTATGAATAAAGTACGGTACGAATCCCCCAGTGTCAAGATGTGGCTGATTGAAGTGGCTGCACCCCTGCTCTCATGGATGAGTATGGCAACTACATGGGGAATTACGATTATTACACCGTTGCGAAGGTCATAACCCATTAATCTTTTTCAACACCATGCGTATCCTGTTAAAGAACGGAAAGATTTACGACTGTACCGCAGCGAAGCGTTTGCCGGGGACATCCTGGTCGAAGACGAGCGCATCGCCGCCGTCGCCCCTTCAATAACTGAAAGCGCCGACAGGGTCATCGACCTGAATGGCCTCAGCGTCCGGGCACTTCAGTCAGGCCCTGGCGTCAGTCTGGCCAGAAAGGGAGACCCGGATCAATCATCCAGGCCTATCGGCATATGGCACTCGAGTGCCTCTTCAAGCAGATCCTCCAGCGAGCCATACTCGTGGACTTCGTCATTGAAGCCACGGAAGGCATATAGTTTGCCGTTCTCACCTGCATATACGATATAGGGCTTGCCGAAGCCATAGATACCGA
>CAMOGR010000180.1 GCA_946614205.1 uncultured Bacteroidales bacterium
GAAGAAGGTCCTGGAATCCCTTGGCATATTTTTCATTGAACAAAGCGGCGATGTCTGCAGGAAGGTTTTCCTGGCTTATGACGTGTCTCTTTTTGTTGTCTGCGTTCATTGGTTTGGATTATTCGGCGCAATAATAATGCAAATATTTTAATCAAACAAAAAATTGTGCGTATCTTTGGGGTGTATGAAGAAAAAAAATCTTGTGGTCCTGAGTGGCTCAGGAATCAGCGCAGAAAGCGGTATATCCACGTTTCGAGGGGGTAACGGCCTGTGGGACAATGTCCCGGTAGAGGAGATATGTACCCCGGAAGGCTGGATTCGAAATCCATCGAAAGTTTTACGCTTCTACAATGAGCGCAGGGCCCAGCTGGAGGGGTGCGAGCCCAACGAGGCCCATCGCATTGTCGCACAGCTGGAAGACAGCTTCAATGTGTGCGTTGTCACCCAGAATGTTGACAACCTGCACGAGAGGGCCGGCAGCAGTCGTGTGCTCCATCTTCACGGCGAGCTCACCAAGGTGCGCCCCGAAGATTGCTACACCTCTTCCGACGGCTTCATCGAGAAGTACGTGACCGACATAGGCTACCGCCCCGTGTCCCTGGGCGAGACCGGCGGCCCGCGTGGCAGGCAGCTGCGTCCGCACATAGTGTGGTTCGGCGAGGCCGTCCCCAACCTTGAAAAGGCCGCCGCGCTCGTCAGCGTCGCCGACATTCTGCTTATTGTGGGCACCTCGCTTCAGGTCTATCCCGCCGCAAGCCTGTACAACTTCGCTCCCGTGCAGTGCCGCATTTTCCTCATCGACCCCGATTCGCATCTCGTCTCACACATTCCCGGCGTCACTTTCATCAACGAGGTGGCCACGGCCGGCATGCGCAAGTTCCGACAACTGATAATATCACAATAACCAATGGACAAGAAACTTCAGCTCAATCCAAACGAGGTGGTCGCCTGCCTCCAGAAAGACCCTTCCACCTTTACTTGCCAGGACATGCTCGATTTCATCGTTGAAAAGGAAATACGGATGATCGATTTCATGTATCCTGCAGAGGACGGAAGGGTGAAAACTCTCAACTTTACGATTAATTCCCTCGAATACGCCGAGACCATACTTGTAGAAGGCGAGCGCGTGGACGGCTCCAGCCTGTTCCCCTCGTTCGTGGAGGCCGGTAACAGCGACCTCTACGTCGTGCCCCGCTATCGCACCGCCTTCGTGGACCCGTTCACCGAGATTCCCACGCTGTGCTTCCTCTGCAGCTTCTTCAAGGGTAACGGCAAGCCTTTCGAGTGCGCACCGTACGCCACGCTCATGCGTGCCCACGAGGCTTTCCACAAGAGCACCGGCCTTACTTTCGAGGCCATGGGAGAGCTTGAATACTACGTAATTACCGAAGAAGAACCGCTCTTCCCCGCAACGGACCAGAGGGGCTACCACGAGAGCGAGCCCTTCGCCAAGCTCAACGACTTCCGCCGCGCCTGCATGGATCACGTTGCCAAAACGGGCGGCCAGATAAAGTACGGCCACAGCGAGGTGGGCAACTTCACCCTCGACGGCAAAGTGTACGAACAGAACGAGATAGAGTTCCTCCCGTGCCCGCTCGACACGGCTGCCGACCAGCTGCTGCTGGCCAAATGGGTTATCCGGAACCTTGCATGGCAGTGGGGCCTCAACGTTTCCTTTGCCCCCAAGATTACCGTGGGCAAGGCGGGCTCCGGCATGCATATCCACATGCGCCTGATGCGAGACGGCGTGAATGTCACTCTCGGGCCTGACGGCAAGCTGTCCGAAATTGCCCGCCGCGCCATCGCGGGACTCATGGTCATGGCTCCGTCAATAACCGCCTTCGGCAACAAGAACCCCACGTCGTACTTCCGCCTCGTTCCCCATCAGGAGGCTCCCACCAATGTGTGCTGGGGCGACTGCAACCGTTCCGCCCTCGTGAGGGTTCCCCTCGGCTGGTCGAGCGGCACCGACATGTGCCACGCGGCCAATCCCCAGGTCCCCGCATCCGAGCACGACACCACCGGCAAGCAGACCTTCGAGATGCGTTCTCCGGACTGCTCTGCCGATATTTACCAGCTCATGGCAGGTCTCTGTACTGCAGCCCGTTACGGGCTCGAGATGCAGCCTTCCGACGCCCTCGCCCTCGCGGCTGACAAATATGTGGATACCGATATCCACCGTCCTGAGAATGCGGCGCGCCTGGCGTCTCTCGACTCGCTGCCTACCTGCTGCGCCGAGTCTGCCGACTGTCTGGAGCGCCAGCGGGCGGTCTACGAGGCGTGCGGTGTTTTCGAGCCCCGCATGATAGACGGCATCCTCAAGGGCCTGCGCCGCTACGGCGACTCCGACCTGCACGAGGCCGCAAGACGCGACCCCGAGCTCATGGGCAGGTTGGTCAAGGAATACTTCTACTGCGGCTGACGGAGCATTTCGGCGACTGCGGCCTCCAGCTGGAGGTCGCGGCCGGCAAGCTCCGATGCCGGATCGTTGGCAACCCGGATATCCGGTTCAATCTGGTAATTCTCCATGTAGCGCTGCTGCCTTACCATCCAGCCGCCTACCTGGGGAATTCCGAATACTATCTGGGGATTGATCTGAGTTTCCCACCATACGGCGGTCATTGTCCCCGGAACGGGCATGCCTATAAGTTTGCCGAGCCCCAGTTCCCTGTATGCGTACGGGAAGCCGGAAGCGTCGGAGTAATTGTCTTCTCCCATCAGCACGCAGGACGGCTTGTTCCACTTGCTGTAGGGCTCGGAACCGATGTACTGGCCGCGTGGACGCCATTCAGCATATACCTTGCCGCCGAGGAAGGTGACCAGGTCGTCGTGGAGCCATCCGCCGCCGTTGTGACGGGTGTCGACTATGAGGGCGTCGCAGCCACGGTACTTGCCGAGGGCCTTGGAATACAGCTCGCGGAACGAAGGTGAATTCATCCCCTGTACATGCACATATCCCACGCGGCCGCCCGACAGGCGCTCCACGATTTCCTCGCGCTGGCGCACCCAGCGGCGGTACAGAAGGTCTGACTCGTTTGCGGCCGGCTTGACGCTGAGCCGCTCTTCCTTTCCGCCCTTGCGGACCGTTACCAAGGTCTTCTTGCCGGCTTTTCCGGCCAGCAGGGACATCCAGTTGCCGCCGGCCTCGATGGCCTTGCCGTCAATGGAAGTGATGATGTCTCCGGCCTTGATTCCGGAGTCGGCGAGGTTGAGGACGCCGCCTGGCAGCACCTCTGCGATCTTGAGGCCGTCACCTTTGTACGACAGGTCGTAGAGCACTCCAAGCCGGCCCAGGCTCTCGCCGCCGCCCGGACGGTAACGGGCTCCGGTGTGCGAGCCGTTGAGCTCGCCGAGCATCTCCGACAGCAGGTCCTGGAAATCGAAGTAATTGTCGATGAAGGGGAGGAAGCGGGAATAGTTGCTGTAGCAGTAGTCCCAGTCGGCGCCGTGCAGGGCGGGGTCGTAGAATTTTTCCTTGACCTGCTTCCACACGTGGTCGAAAATGTATTTCCGTTCGGCCTTGGCCTTGAACTCGTAGTCTCCGGAGAATTCGACCCTCTTGGTCTGTCCGTTGCCGAGGTTCACTTTGGTGATGCCGCGGCCGGACTGGACGAAGATATCGCCGCCGTCCCTGGTGGGAACGATGCGGCCCGAAACACCGCGGGCGAGCACTTTGACCTCGTCTTTGCGCAGGTCCTTGACGCACAGGCCCATGCCGCTTTCGAGAGGGGTTATGTAGTAGAGCTTGCGGCCGTCCTTGCTGAGCAGGTGGTCGCCGTACGGAGCGCTCGAGCGGGTGAGACGGCGTATGCGGTCCTCGCGGCCGTCGAGCAGCAGGTCGAGCTTGCGCGGCTTCTCCTGGGCGACGGAATCCTTCTTCTCTTCCTTGGCAAGCTGCTTCTCGCTCTTGCCGCTCAGGAGCTTTTCGACTTCCTCATCCTCCTTGTCCTGCATGAATTCGGTGTAAGCCTTGCCGTCGAAGAACATTATGTAGATGTCTTCCTCTGCGCCCCAGGAGCCGTGGCTGCGGTAGCCGTTGCGGTCGCTGGTCCAGGTCATGGCCTTGCCGCCGAGTGCCCAGCGGAAGCCTCCGTCGGAGTAGCCGCTGCGGGTGAGGTCGGTGACGGAACCGTCGCTGATGTCGATAAGGGCTATGTCGGTGTTGTTCCAGCCGCCGTCGGCCTCGTACAGGGAGAGCAGATGCTGGCTGTCGGGGCACCAGGAGAAGGCCTGGTCGCCGTCCTGATACGAATAGTTGGCGTCCTTGAGCACGGACTTGGGCTTGCCGCCCTTTGTGGGCTTTACCACCAGTTCGGTGCGGTCGCGGAGGTATGCCACCCATTTGCCGTCGGGGGAGACTGCAGGCTGGAAACTGGTTTCGCCGCTCTCGGAGAACAGTTCCTCACGGATGTCGGCGGTATAGGTGAAGAGCTTGTCTTTCTTGTCGACCAGTACGCTCCTGTAGATGCTCCAGCAGCCGTTCCTCTCGGATGCGTAGTAGAGCTCGCGGCCGTCCGCGGAGAAGCTCACGCCTCTCTCCTGCTCGGGAGTGTTGGTGATGCGGCGTGTGGTGGCGTACTCGGTGGAGGTGACGAAGACGTCGCCCCTTATCACCAGGGCTATTTCCTTGCCGTCGGGGGAGACTGCCATGGAGGTGGCCTGTCCGGTGAAGTTCATCTTCACCATTTCGCGCTCGCTGTAGTCGCGCGTGACGGTGATGCTGAGCTTGCGGGGGGCGCTTCCTTCCTTGTAGACGTACAGCTCGCCGTTCTGGGAGTAGACGAGCGTACCGTCGGAGGCCGCAGAAAGATGGCGGACCGGGTCTTTGGTGTAGTTCGTGAGCCTGACTCCGGCGGCAGGGTTGCTGACGCTGCCCTTCCAGAGGTTTATGGTGGAACCGTCCTGCTCGCTGAGGTAGTAGTAGGTGTCGCCGTCCGGGCCCCAGACGGGCTGGCGGTTCTCGCATTCGGCGGTGGTCAGCTGCCTGAAGGTGCCCTTGTCAAGGAGCCATACGTCGCGGGTGACGGACGATGTGTGATGCTTGCGGAGAGGATCCTCGTATCCTTTGTAATCCTCGTACAGTATGGCTCCGTCGCTGCGTACGCTCATCTGGGACATCGTGACCGGGGTAAGCAGCTGCGGACGGCCGTCGCCTTTGCTTACGGTCCAGATCTGCGGCTGACCGGGGAATGCGCCGTATGAAGGGTCGGCCTGGATGTTTGCGGCGAACGCTATGCTGCCGTCGGGCATGACCGCACGGGGCGTCTCATTGCCGGGGTAGTCGGTGATGCGCACGGGAGTGCCGCCGAGAGCCGGTACGAGGAAAATGTCCTGGCTGCCTTCGCGGTATGAGCTGAAGTAAATATGCGTTCCGTCAGGAGTCCAGACCGGGTCGGAGTCGTATGCCGGGTTGCTGGTGACCTGGCGGGCTTCTCCGCCCTGTGTGCCTACTGTGTAGATGTCGCCCTTGTAGCAGAATGCAATCTTTGTTCCGTCGGGTGATATGGCGCTTTTGCGCAGCCACATGGGAGTCTCCTGTGCCATGGCGCAGATGGCCGTGGCGGCGAGGACTGAGGATAATAGGATTCTTTTCATCGTTATTTCGCTTACTTTCGCAATATACGAAAAAACGGTGTAGCCGCAATGGCTGCACCGTTTAATTGACGGTTAAAAAATAAGTTGCTACGGTTTGCAGACCGTCTGCGCCCACGCAGCCGTGAGTGGGAGGGGCCCGCCGCATGCGGCGGG
>CAMOGR010000181.1 GCA_946614205.1 uncultured Bacteroidales bacterium
CTGGTGTAGCCGCTGGTGAACTCTCCGTCGGTATTGATGTTCAGGCGGATAGGAAGTCCGAGGGGATTGCCGTCGCTGTCAACGCCGGTGACTTCGTTCAGGAGACTGCTGATCTGGGCGTTATCGTACTCGATGTAGTAGAACACATAGAATTCGTCTGCATAGACGCGGATTTCTTTTACTGCGTCCCAGGGTGAATTGGGATCGCTCTTCGCAGAAACGGCCTTTGTGCCGAGAGTTGCCCAGTCATCGAACGAACCGTCGATTTTGATAGCCTGGACATACTCAGGCTCCGGATCCGGTTCGGGGTCGGGCTTCGGTTTGGGATCGTCCTTGGGGGTCTTGTCGCATGCTGCAAAAAGGAATGCAGCGGATGCCATCAGAAGGAGTAATTTTTTCATTGTGAAATTGTTTTGAAGATTGATAAAAGGTGTATTAAAGAATGTCGGGTTTTGCGAAGGCGTCGTCGCTCCCGGGTGCAGGTGAGTAGGGCTTTTGTACCAGTCCTTTCTCATCTACGCTGAACCAGAACGGCGCCGCTTCGACTTCGAAAATGCTTTCAGGGTCGCTCATGAACATGTATTCCCATTCGGGAAGGGGAGAGGGGGCGGTGCGCCCGAAGCACAGTGCTATGTGCTTCCCTTTCTCTCCGCCGAGGGCGTTCAGGGCCGCCATGCATGAAGAGCAGTCGAGATTGACTACGGCAAAGAGCGTCGCCTCGCCGGGAGTCCACTGGGCAGGCGTACCGTCAGAGGCGGTCAGGGTTGGCAGCGAGCAGGCTTCTCCGGGCAGGTTGAATCTGTCCTTTTCCACCATCACGCGCAGCGGCTCCAGGTCGCTTTCCGTAAGGATGCCGTCGGATTCCATCCTCTCTACTATGCCGGCAAACAATGCCGGATAGCGGCAAGGTGAATAAATCGAATGGAAAGCTGCGGCCATCCAGTCGGCGTATACATAGTAGCTGACCTCGTCGGCAAGAAGCTTGTCCATGAGGGACGATACGGCCTGCATCGCCTTCTGCTCCGGAGCCTCGTACGCAAGCTCCGCAAAGCGCGCGAAGCGGTCCCGGCTCACGGCATAATCGTCCACCTGGACGTTCAGATTGTCCCAATAATGCTCCAGTCGCGCGCTCTCGCATGAGAGTGCGCAGACAGCTGCAAGCATTATGGAGACAAGTCTTTTCATTTGATGCTGATGGTCGCGAGTTTGTTGTAACCGGTCTCCTCGTCCCATACACCTTCGTTTGCGAGGCGGATGGAGAACCTGGGATTGTCTCGAAGGGTCCCCTCCGGGTCGGGGAGGTTGAGGCTGAGGGTGTATTCACCGTTCAGGCCGGAAGGCAGCTGAAGGGTCTGGTCGACAGTGACCGTCTGGTTTTCGAACCAGGAGCGGGGATCGGAATCGACCTTATACGTCTTGACAGCCTTTCCGGTGCTGTCGGAAAGCACCAGCTCTGCATCGCGGGGATTCATGGGCGCCGCGAAGCCAACGTTCTCGATCTTCAGAGCCACGCGGAAGTCCGCGCCGGCAGCAGGTTCGGGCGTGAAATAGCCCTCCCTGAGCACCAGCCTGTAGCCGAGGCGCTTTTCTACCTGGTCGAAACATTTCTCCGTACGCCACATGCCGAGTACCTGGGGATGGTATCCTATGTTGAGGTAGGTGAAATGGTAGTCCTGAAGAGTAGTGATGGCTCCGGGAACGGTGGTGTCTTCACAGTGGCAGTAGTTGGAGGTGCCGCAGGACTCGCCGCCCATGATGGTGTAACGGGTTTCAGCCATCCAGTACTCGCGCTCGCTCTTTGAAGCGAACGTTCCCGAGTCGTCCCCCGACTTGAGGAAGCAGTCGTTGTGGCCGGCGATGCGTGCTTTGACGGAGGCTGAGTGGGCCTCGGCCACAGTAAGCGTATCGTCGAGCGCATACCCGAAGATTTTCATCTTGAACGTCGGGGTGCGCACCTCAATCTGCCTGCTCGCGGGGAGAGCGTCAAGAAGTGCCTCAAGCAATTGCTTGCGGGGAGCGTACTGGGCCTCCGTGCGGGGATTCATGTTGAAGTACTGGGTGTAGTACCATTCTCCCCAGGCGCCTACGAATCCGGCCTGCATCACGAAGATGACGTCCGAAAACTCCTGCAGCAGGGGCTTGAGCTGTGCGACATGCCCGAGAACGACGTCTACCGGTGCGTCCCAGGGACGGTCGGTCTCGTCATAGCCGTTCTTGTAGGCGAAGCGCAGGAGACATTTGGCTCCGGTCTCACGCAGGGCGAGGAAGTTATCCCTTATGGTCTGGATGTAGTCGTCCGCTATGGCGCCATCCATGTAGTCCGTGAGATAGTACTCGATCAGAAACAGGGAACGGCCTTGCTTGCGGGCAACGTCGACCTTGGCCTTCGTGACGGAAGCCTTGCCTGCCTGGTGAATCTCTATTGAAGAATAGAAGCCCCGTTCGGGGTTGGGAAAAACCTCGTCGGACTCGGTGAATTCCACTTTGTCGAGTCCCTTGAAAGCCTTGTCCGGATTGTTCTTGTCTTCGCAGGACGATGCCGTGAGGACAAGAAGCAGGGAGGGAAGAATCAGTATGTGCCTTAAGTTCATTATTTTGAAACTTTGACGTACATGGGGGCGCCTTTGCCCTCAGTGTTGTCTTCTGCCATGTTGGCGTTGGGGAGTATTCCCACGGAACTCCAGGCCTGCTGGATGTCCATTCCGAAGAGGAATTCGTCTCCCAGTTCACTGAATGAATCACGCATGAGCGAGACTTCGTACTTGCCGCTGCCTCCGTTGCCGCTGAATACTCCGGAGCCGGAAGGGTAGATGGTCTCCCAATCCCAGCCGGACGCGCCGGTCTCTCCTATCCATTCGCTGATGGAGGGGTCGAAGGAGCATATCTTGTCGGTGAGGAAGATATGTCCCTCGCACATGTATTCGAAGCCTGCGGAGGTGAACTGGTTGGCATAGCCGCCGGTAGCCGTGTTGTTGTCGGCGTCGAAGTAGAAGTGGCACTGAACGTCGCTCTTGTCGGGAATCAGGGCGTCGTCGTATTCAAAACAGAAGAATACGTAGAACTCGTCCGAGTACACCTTGAGGCTCTTGAGCGCCTTGAATTTGGCGTCGGCTGCACAGTTGACAGTCGTTACTTTCGAGGCGTCCAGTTTAGCCCAGTCGTCGAAATTGCCGTCGATTTTGACGGCGGGCTCGTATTCGGCCTCGGGTTCGGGGTCAGGCTGTTCTGGCTTGTTCTTGCCTCCGTTGTCGGGGTCGTCCTTGCCGGTGCAGGAGATGGCCACTGCGGCCAGACCTGCAAGAAATATGTAAAGTAACTTTTTCATGCCGTAAGCAATCAATCCATAGGCGGTGTCTGCCGCCTATGGATTATGGGCGGATAATGATTATTTTACGACTTTAACCTTGAGTTTGGGTGCAAGTGCGCCGTCGGCTGCATTGGGGAGGATGCCAAGAGTGGCGTCCCAGCCTATGGAGATGTCGAAGCCGACGGTGAATTCGTCTGCGAATTCAACCATGGGCATCATGTCGCGGCTGATGGATACCTCATACTTGCCCTTGCCGTCCGCCATGCTGACGGTACCTGCGCTGGCTCCGATGCCGTTGCCCTCGGGTATGATGGCGCCCCAT
>CAMOGR010000182.1 GCA_946614205.1 uncultured Bacteroidales bacterium
TGCCGTCGCTCTGGAGAACGGTCTTGGTGGGGTTGCCCTCACTGGAGGCGGTAATGGTAATCTGCTCGCCTGCCTTGACGGGAGATGCGGGCTCGAGGGTGGTTTCGGGCTTGCAGGCGAAGGCTGCCGTCGCTGCAAGGAAAATAATGCTTATACTTTTGATTTTCATGGTCTTGATTGATTAAAATGTCCAAGGTTCACCAGGCTCCAGGCCTTCATTGCCCCAGTTGTCTGGGCTTTCGCAGAGAATGTCCGGCAAAGCTTCGCCGAACACCGTGAGAGGAACTCTGTATTCCTCCTTTTGCTTTTTAACTTGAGTCATAGGCATTATGTATTGATATTAATTTTGTCTCAACTGTGGTGTAGTGTGGTATTTTCTGCAAATTTAAGAATTAGTGTTGAAATATCAAAATAATCGGCCCATATTTGCAACATAAAATGAAACGACTCGTAACTCTCCTGGCACTTTCAGTGCTGTTTTCATCTTCCGTAATCCCCATTCCGGCAGAGTATATCGTATATGAACAGCAGTATTCTCCCGACGTCCTGCACCGGATAAGCGTCCGCAGGGACAACCGATGCTCCGCTGCGTTCCGCAGGCGCGCCTCTGCCCTGAAGCCTTTTGCCCGCTCCGAGGCATACGAACTTACGGTCGGCCGGGGAGGCGTCCGCATCCAGGCCCTGACTGCGGAAGGGGAGTTCCGTGCCAGGCAGACACTCCGCAAACTTGAGCTGTGCGACACTGCGCGCCGCTGTTGCAGCATCTTCGACTATCCGCGTTACGAGCATCGTGGGCTGATGCTCGACGAGTCCCGTAGCTTCAAGGGCAAGGACTTTATCCTCAAACAGATAGATGCCATGGCCCTGCTCGGGCTGAACAGCCTCCACCTGCACCTGACCGATGCGGCGGGCTGGAGAATCGAAATCAAATCCCACCCCGAGCTGGTCGGCAGGACCGCCTGGCGCCTTGGTGTGACTTATGCGGAGTGGGAGTCCCGCGGCTACCCGTTTGCTGCATCCGACACCCCCGACGCTTACGGAGGATACTATACGCAGGATGACCTGCGGGTAATCGTGAAATACGCGGCGGAGCGTTACATACAGGTTATTCCCGAAATCGAGATGCCTGGCCACAGCATGGAGGTCAACCGGGCCTTCCCTGAGCTCTCATGCCTGGATTCCAGCGGCAGGCACAGGCCGTTCAGCTGGGACCTCTGTCCCGGCAACGACGCCCTCGTACGCTTGCTGGAAGATATTCTGTCAGAGGTGATTGAGATTTTCCCCTGCAAGTACGTGCATATAGGAGGGGACGAGGCCGTTATGCGCGACTGGCCCGGCTGCGTGAACTGCCGCGCGAGAATGCGGCAGGAAGGGTTCACCGAAGTAAGGCAACTGCAGGGCTGGCTGACGGGCCGCATGGCAACCTGGCTCGCCGACCGCGGGCGCGTCGCGATAGGATGGGACGAGATTCTTGACGCCGGACTTCCGGATGGCGCCGTAGTGATGAGCTGGCGGGGGAGCGAAGGCGGACGCAGGGCCGCAGCCATGGGACACCGGGTCATCATGTCTCCGAACTCCCACTGCTATTTTGACTATTATCAGGACCTTATCAGGAAGGAGCCGCTCGCGGTGGGGGAGCTTACCTCTCTCCACTGGGTATACACTTACGACCCGGGTGACGACCCTGCCGTGCTTGGTCTTCAGGCCAATCTGTGGTGCGAGAAGATTCCGACCGTGAGCCACGCCGAATACATGCTGTATCCAAGGCTGTTCGCCATAGCCGAAATCGGCTGGAGTCCCAAGGCGCCCGGACGCAGCGCCGAAGAGTTCCGGGGACGCGCAGAAGTGCTCGCGGGCGTTCTCAAATCGTTGGGTTACAACACATTCGACATGTCTACGGAGAGTGACTTCGCACGCGCCGGCATGCGCCGTACCCAGCGCGGAGAACTCATTTATCCTTCTTTCTGAAGAATCTCACGGTAGATTAGTCGGTGCGGGTCTTGGGCTTCAGGTTCTTGCACCGGGCTGGAACCGTTTTGCCACAATCATTGGGAAGTACTGAGCTTAGTAGTTGCTTGCGAAAAATTATGTATCTTTGTATGATTTAAGTTAGCAGGCATCATGAGCGATTATCAGCAAATTAATCTGAAAGATTACACCCGGAGCGGAGAAGGCGGAACCGCCGTATCCTATACCCACAAAACGCGCAATACGCTGGCCAAGCTCTACAATCCCGGCTTTGAGGCCGACAGAGCCAGGGCCGAATTCCTTACGGCCCGCACGGTCTTCGAACTGGGCATACCCACACCTGAGCCGTACCGCCTTGTGACGGACGGGGAAAGATTCGGCGCGGAATATGAGCTGGTAAGGGGCAAGCGCTCCTTTACCCGCATTATCTCCGAGGAACCTTCCCGTCTGGAAGAGATTAGCCTCACTTTTGCGGGTTGTGCCCGGAAACTCCATTCCACACCCGCCGATACATCCCGCCTTCGGTCCTACAAGGACGTCCTGACCCGTTTTTACAAGGAGAAAGATCTGGTGCCGGAGGCCTACAGGCAGCGCTCCCTGGCTTTCCTGGAAACGGTCCCTGATACACCCAACTGTCTTCACGGAGACCTCCATATCGGCAATATAATTACAGAAGGACACCGCAACCTATGGATTGATGTAGGGGAGTTCAGCTACGGAACTCCTGAGTGGGACATTGCCATCATGTGGATTATGACGCAGAATATGGACGCCTCCCGCTCACAGGCCCTTTTCCACCTTACACCGGAGCAGATGAAAGACCACTGGAACTGTTTCCTGCCGGCCTATCTTGGCACCTCCGATCCCAATGCTCTGGCGGATTATGTCCGCAGTCTTCTTCCTTACTACGCCGCAAAGGTGCCCTATGTATATGACATGGCGTTTCACAGGCCCCTGCCGGAAATAAGCGTAGAAAGAATAGAAAAAATGCTTGGCGCATAATTGTTGTCCGGCTGCTCAACTTCTCCCAAAGACAGGACCATATTGATTCCCGCTATGGCTCCCTTCAGGCCTATCTTGAACAGGCTCTTGGCTTCAGTGCCGAAGAACAGGAAAGCATAAAGCGGAAGTATCTTCGTTCGTGTCTACTTCTCGCGCGCGGTACACATTTTTGCTGGAAGCTATTCTTTATTCGTCGGAATAAATGTATATTTGCCTCGGAATATCGTCCGAATTTTTGTTGATTTTGGCTGAATATTCGTCCGAATTTTTGTTGTATGAAAAGAGAGATATACGCAAAACTACTTGAGTGGAAGTCTCGTAGAGACCACAAACCACTTGTGCTTGACGGAGCCCGTCAGGTAGGCAAGACATACATCCTTAAAGAGTTTGGCAGCAAGGAGTACGA
>CAMOGR010000183.1 GCA_946614205.1 uncultured Bacteroidales bacterium
GGGCGAACGGCTCCGACACCTGGAACTATGTAAACGAGACTACGGAAGAAGGGCTCATCTCACAGGACTTCACCACCGGCAGCGAGACCATGATAGACATCATGGTCAAATCAACCAAGGAAGGCAGCCACTCGCCTTACACTTCAGTCGACAATTTCAAACTGATTCGCAAGTAATCCTGTCGTTTTAAGAATCAGCTGTTGATTTCCGTCCAAACCCGCAAACCCTACGGTATATTCCAGGGTTTGCGGGTTTGCTGTTTCCGGGACAGGGCCTCAAGCACTGCTGCCAACGGGTCAAAAAAACGCACGTTGGCAGCAAAAACGCCCGTTATCGCTCCTGACGTGCCGGAATTTGTCCCGTTGGCAGCACCCGTTATACAGAAAGGCTTGCTTCTGTACCCAGAAAGACTTGCTTCCGCACCCCGGATCCCGTATTACAGCCATGCCGGGTGCAAAAGCAGCCCCTCCACACCCGGAGGATGGGTTTTCCAAGATGCCGGGTACAGGCAAACGTTTGCACTCACCCGGGGAGCGGCGATGATGTTGAAAAAGCCCGAAAAAACAAGGAATTAGCCATGAAATCGTTATATTTGTAAGCTATGAAATCGATTCTCGGAATTGGCAATGCCCTTACGGACATCCTGGCCGTCCTGCCGGACGACTCTCTTCTTCGTACCTACCACCTGCCCAAGGGCAGCATGCAGCATGTCGACATGGAGACTGGCGACAAGATCTGGGCGGCCCTCAAGCCGCTCGGAGTCAAGTATGTAGCCGGCGGCAGCGCTGCGAACACCATCGTCTGCACTTCCATCTTCGGATTGCCGTCCAGCTTCATCGGCAAGATTGGCGACGACGAGCTTGGCCTGCTTTTCAAGAGCGACCAGGAGCAGTACGGGGTCAACACCCTCCTGCTCAAGAGCAAGCATTCCAGCGGCCGCAGCATGGTCTTCGTGAGCGGCGGAAACGCCGAGCGCACCTTCGCAGTGTACCTGGGAGCCGCGCTCGACCTCGTCCCCGAAGATCTCAAGCCGGAGTACTTCGCCGGGCATGACTACTTCCACATCGAGGGCTATCTCGTCCAGAACCAGGACCTTATCCGCAAGGCCGTGGAGCTCGCGCACGACGCCGGATGCATCATCTCCCTGGACATGGCTTCGTACAACGTGGTCGAGAGCAACAACGCTTTCCTGCACGACATCGTAGACCGCTACGTCGACATAGTGTTCGCCAACGAGACCGAGGCCCGCGCCTTCACCAAGCTCGACGACACCATTGCGTCTCTCGACGAAATCAGCCAGCACTGCAAGATTGCAGTAGTGAAGGTGGGCAAGGACGGCAGCTGGCTCAAGTCCGGCGACGAGCAGCATTACATCCCCGCCTGGCCTGCGGCGACCATCGACGCCACCGGTGCCGGAGACACCTACGCTGCCGGATTCATCTATGCACACTCGTTCGGCATGCCTCTCAAGGTATGCGGCGAAGTGGGCTCGATAATCGCAGCAAAGGTGGTGGAAGTCATCGGCACCAAAATCGACATCCCCCGCTGGAGGGACGCCAAAGCGGAAATTCGTCAGCTGATAGCCGCCAACGGCGGTCAGATATGCAACTTCTGAAGTCCATCGTCCGCCTCCTCTGCACCGGTAGTCACCGCAGCACAGTCCCGACAGGGTTCGTTCCCCTGACGGAAATCCGTTCGGCCCTGGTTTTCACCGACCCGGCCGAACAGGGCTGCGAGGAAGCCGTGAGGGCCGCCCGCAAATTCTTTGAAGACAAGGGGATAGACGTAAGCTTCATCAGCGCCGCCGACCGTGACATCCGCCGCAGCGCCGACCTCTTCGTATCGCTGTGCGGCAGGAAATCCGTAAGCGAGCGCTACGCCGCAGCGGCATGCACCGCACGCTTCAAGGTCGGCAGGCACCAGATTGACAGGCAGCTGTACGACGTCACCGTCACCGACGGTTCATCCCAGCCGGCCTCGGGTCCGATTGAGGCTTTCCGGGCCATCGCCGGCATACTCAACAGCGTTAAATAACATCTAACCACAACATACCGAAATGTTTGAAATTCTGACAAAAGAAATGCTGACCCCCGCCATCTGCAGGATGACGGTTCGCGCTCCCAGGCTTGCAGCCGCGGCGCAGCCGGGTCAGTTCCTGATTGTGCGCGCTGACGAGAAGGGCGAACGCATCCCTCTCACCATCAGCGACTTCAACCGTGCCGAGGGCACCGTCACCATCGTTACACAGAAAATCGGCGCCTCCAGCTCCGACATCATCGCTTTCGAGCCCGGCGAGAGTTTCGCCGACGTGGTGGGCCCTCTCGGAGTGGCCTCCGAATTCGTTGAAATGGAGCCCGAAAAGCTTGCCCGGCAACGCTACATCCTCATCGCCGGCGGCGTGGGCACCGCTCCCGTATATCCCCAGGCCAAGTGGCTCAAGGAGCACGGAGTCCCCGTGGACGTCATCATCGGCGCCAAGACCAAGGACCTGCTCATCTACGTAGACGAGATGCGCGGCGTGTGCGACAACCTCTTCGTCTGCACCGACGACGGTTCCTTCGGTTTCAAGGGCATGGGTACCAACATGTTGGAGCACGTAGTAGAAGAGGGGCACAAGTACACCCAGGCCGTCATCATCGGT
>CAMOGR010000184.1 GCA_946614205.1 uncultured Bacteroidales bacterium
GTCTGCACGTTGGTCACGAGGCGCATTTCGTAGTCGATGGCGTACTCGTCGGGGCAGCCGCTGAGGTCTTCATCCACGAGACAGCAGCCTGCAAACGCAAGAGCGGATGCGAATATGCTGAGAATCTTCTTCATTACCTTCCGTACCTTAAGTGTGCATATTCTTCCATGTCGCGCAGGTACTGTTCGTACGCGGTGCGCTGCTGCAGTATGCGCTTGAGCTGCATGAGGTTGCGGCCGGCGCTTTCGTCTCCGTCTGCGGAAGCCTTACGGAGCATGTCGAGGGCCTCGGCTTCGCGGCCGTTGTAGAAGAGGGCCACGGCATAGGCGTTGAGGCTGCGGGGGTCGTCACGCTTGGCTTCGAGAGCCTTGAGGGCCGCGGCATAGTCCTTCTGCTCGAGAAGGCGTATGCCCTCGTTGATTTCGCGGGCGCTCTCGTCGGGGACGTAGTCGTAGTAGATACGCAGGTATCCGGAGTTTCGCTGGTCGCCCAGAATGTTCTCCCTCAGGAGTTTGTATATCCTGCCGCCGCCGAGTTTCTTGAGCCTGGCCTCGCGGCGGGCGGGGTTGGGTTCTGAGTCAATCATGTCGATTACGGACTGGAGTTCCTGCGTTGTGAGCCCTGCGCCGCCGCCCTGCAGGACCAGGTCGTTGATTTCGTCGCGGAACTCGGTCCAGGCGGCACCTCCGCCCACTGTGTCGAACATTTCGTCCTTGACGGGAAGGCGCTGCTGGATGTAGCGCTGGAGGGCGAGGGCACGGGAGTCGGACAGTTCCTGGTTGTGCCCCGGACGGCCTTCAACCGAGGCCAGACCTATGATTTGGATCTTGGTGACGCTGCTGGTGGTGTCGGCGAGAATCTTGGACGTGATGTCCATGATTTCGTCGAGCACGGGGCCGTTGTTGCGGTGTGCAGCCTTTCCGCGGGCGGTGGGCTCGTCAAACTCGCGCAGGAGTTTCGACTTGTCCAGTTCGAAGAAGACGTACAGCGGAGCTTCTTCCTTGCGGAGTATCCTGTCGGGGGTGTAGGGCTGGTATTCGCTGGAGGGGCGAAGAACGGGGTGGTCCTTCTCCAGCTGGCCGGCGACACCCTTCCAGTCGGCGACGAACGGAAGTGCCGCCACGAATTCTGCCGGAGGGTCGACCGGGTCGGGCCTCTTGAGGGTGTCGAGCGGCTCCGTGATGGTCTCGACCGGCTCTATTTCCTTCTCCTTGAAGAAGTTGTATGCAAGGTTGAGTCCGAGTTTGGGAACTATGGCCGGGCCGCTGGTCTTGCCCAGGTTGGCGCCGCACCATGCGCACTGGTAGCGGTCTGCCGTGTTGTAGCCGGCGGCAACTCCCACTTCCGCCTCGAGGCGAAGGTGTTTGCTGAGCCACCAGGAGTAACCTATGTTGATGCCGAGGCCGAAGAAGTCGCCCTGCAGGCGGTTCTCGCGGACTTCGGGGTAAAGGCCCAGGGGGAATGTGACTCCGCCCACGTTGTAGTGGGTCCAGAGCAGGTCGGCGCCGAGCCAGAGGCCGCTGTAGTTGTATTTGGGCCAGAAACGCAGACCGGGAACGACGGCCAGGTGACGCCATTTGCTGTCAATCTTCGGGTCGTTGTCCCAGGGGAGCCAGCGCGGCCAGGGCTTGAGGCCGCCCTGGAGTCCCAGGGTGATGTTGTCGCCGACAGGGAGCCAGAACTGGGCGTTCGGCGCCGCTGCGCCCCACCAGAACAGGTTGGTTCCGAGCGACGGAGAGTGCTTGCGCAGGGAGTCCAGCTGGCGCTGTGCGCGTTCTGCGGAGTCGGCGGCAGCCCTGCGTTGCGCTTGGGCGGAGGAAACGGCCTCCTGCTTGGGCTGAGCAGGACTCGGGGATACGGCCGTTCCATTCTGCTGCGCCAGACCTGTCAGGGAGAGACAGAACATGAGCGCAGTGGCCGTGATTATGGATTTTTTGAGAAGCATCAGATATTGTTTAACCCACAAAATTAAAATTATTTTTTTGAAATGGGGACAATCTGTGCTTTTCGGAGCCAAAAAAGATGTAGCGGCCCAAAAAAGACGGTCGCGTTTGCCTGTGGAGAGGACTTGCGTCACATCGGCGAGACCGACGTCCCCGGAGCAGGCAACCTGCTGAATCCCAGCGCGGAAAGCCCTGCGGCAACGTCCGGGTGCTTCATGAAGCAGTCCCATAGCATGCCGGAGCGGTAGTTTTCGATCATGACTGCAATCGGCCCCTGGTCGATGGCCAGGTAAGATGACGCGAACCACGCCCTGTCGAGGCAGAAGGCGTCGTACAGGCCGTATTCGCCCCAGAGCCTGTCGCCGTAGACGTAGTAGAAGGTGCGCAGTGCGGCAAGGCTCTCGTCCGGCGTATATGGCATGGATGCGAGCGCCGCGGTGGGCGCGATGGTGCCGCGGTCGTTGGTCGGAGAAGAAGCGGTGTAACCGCCCTTGATGTCGCTTGCCGTAAGTCCCCAGCAGTCGGCGCCGTATCCGGCGTGGCCCTTGGGGTTGGCGGCGCAGTATGCCTGATTGATGCGGGCGTGGGCGGTGTTCTGCTCCCAGTAGTCGGCGTAGCTGTCCTTCAACCCCCTCGGGTCGAGTCCGAGGAACGAATAGTGGGCGAAGAACATGGGGCCTCCGAGGTCGCTGCCCAGGGGAAGCTGCACCCCGTAGAAGCTGCGTCCGTTGCGTATCCCCCCCTGCCGGGCCCAGCCCTTGTGGTAGGCGGATGCGCTGACCGGATGAGTGGGGGAGGATGCGGCCAGCACGTAAACGATCAGGCCTTCGTTCCAGCCGCTTATCTGCATGTTCATGGCCCAGTCCCTGTCGGGAGACCAGTGCCAGTACAGCACGTCTTGTCCGCCGCGGGTGAACCAGTCCCATTCCACGGCCCGCCAGATGGCGTCGATGCCGCTGCGTATGTCGGCCTCCTGGGGAGCGTCGAAGTACCCGGATGCGGCGAGCAGTCCCTGCATGAGGAATGCGGTTTCGACGAGGTCGGCGCCGTTGTCGTTGCCGCTGAACGGGATGACGGCTCCGGTGGTGCCGTTCATCCAGTGGGAGAACGCTCCGTGGAAGCGCTGAGCCTTGCCGCCAAGGAAATCCACTATCCTGCGCATGCGCTCCGCTCCCTCGCTGCGTGTGATGAATCCTCTTTCGACACCGACGGGGATGGTCATTATGCCGAATCCGGAGCCTCCCGTGGTGACCGTTTCGTCCGAACCGAGCCGCTCGCGCGCGAGGCCGCTTACCGGGTGCGCATAGTCCCAGAAATACTTGAACGTATGCTCCTGTACCTTGGTCAGCAGCGCGTCGTCGGATATGCGGGGGAACTTGTCGGAGGGGTCGTAGACCGTCCTGAAGACCAGTTCGGCGCTCTCTACGATATCGACTCCCATGCGTTCACCGGCTGGAACGCTGAGGGTGTAAGTCTTGAAATACTCAAGGTCTTCCGCCGGCGTCAGGCTCAATACGGTGCCGTCCGTGCTGAGAGTCCCGGTGAGGGGGCCTCCGGAGAAACTGATGATGCCGTCCAGGCTGCCTGACGGAATGTTTGACGCACCTCCCTCCATCCCGCAGCTCCAGCCGTTCAGCGATACGGCTCGCGTGAATTCCAGTTCTATCACGGGGCCGTTCACCGGAACGTCGGTAACTACGGCGGAACCGGCAGTCCGGCCGTCCACGCGCATGGCGACGACCATGGCCTTGGGCGTCGACTCTTTTTCGTCAGGCGTGCAGGCTACAGCCGCTGCAAGGCAAGCGGCGCAGAGGCAGGTGAAAATTGATTTGGACATGGCAACGGCAGGAAATGTCACTTTCCTGCCGTCAGAAATCTTACTTCTTGGGCTGGTCCAGGGAGACTGCGAGCTCCTCCTTGTAGAGGGAGAGAACCTCGGCCTCGCTGAGGGCCTTGTTGAAGACGCGCAGCTCGTCGATGGATCCGGGGAAGTAGTTGAGCCACTCGTCGTTGGCCTTGCCTTCAATCTTGGATGCCCATCCGCCGATGTAGAGGGCGTCGCAGTCGGAGGCGAAAGCGGCCTTGATGCCGCCGACGGGCTTCTCGTTGACGAGGAAGTCACCCTCGTTGACCTTCACGCCGTTGGCATAGTTGACCCAGTGGCCGGTGGCGGCGTCGTAGGTGCGGGCAACCTGGAACCAGGTGTCTTTCCTGGCGTACTCGGCGCTGCGGACGTTGGGCCACATTGCGGGCTTGCCGTCAACGGAGAGGAAGTCGATGCGTCCGTTGAAGTCCTGCTCCTCCTGACCGGTCTCCTCGTTGACACCGGAATTGTCGAACAGATAGACGAAGGAAGGCCATACAGCCTCTACGCCAGTTCCGTTGAAGGAAAGAAGGGCGCCCTTGGCGGGTTTGCCTGCGGGAAGCTTCACCCAGCAGCTGAGCGTCATGCTCTCGAGGCTGGTGAAGGGGTTGCCTGCGGCAAGATTGTACTTGATGTAGGCCTGGGTATTGTTGTCGGCGGCCTCGTTCGTGTAGGCGTTGCCGTAAACACCGTCGGCGACGGTGTATCCGCCCTTGCCGTAAAGCTTGTCCAGGGAGACGCTCGCGGGCAGCTTGTCGGTTACTTCGAAGCCGATGTGCAGGACGAGGTTGTCCTTTGCGGTGGTTACTTGGCTCTGGGACTTGGTGTCGACGGGATTGGTTGTCGTACAGGCAGAGAAAACTGCTGATACTGCAAATGCAGCGAGAAGAATGGTTTTTTTCATTGTATGTGATAATTTTGGTTGGTTATTTCAATTTAAACGCGCAAAGATAGCAAATCTTGCATGAAAACTAATAAGTATATCCCGGGCTTTGCGGCAGATTCGGATTGAGCTGGCGCTCTGCGGACGGTATGGGGAAGTGCTCGTTCCTGCCGGCCTTGAATCCAAGGGGCCCGAGAACCTCTGCGGCCTGTCCCCAGCGCACCAGGTCGAAGAAGCGGCAGTCCTCCATCGCAAGTTCGGCATGACGCTCTTCGCGCACGGCCTCAAGCGTAGCGGGGACCGCTTCCAGTCCGGCACGCCCGCGAACCAGCGCAAGGGCCTCGTCGGCACTCAGACTGCCTGCCGGAGCGCCTTCCATGAGCGCCTCGGCGTAATTGAGCAGCACCTCGGAATAACGGATCAGGCGGATGTCATAGTCGCGCCCGTAGGCGTTGTATGACCACTTGTTGTATCGCGAAGGGGTATAGACCTTGCCGTTGTAGTAGGGATTGGCGCAGATGGCCGCAATCTCGTCGCCCTCCGGAGTCACCGTACCCCTCTCCAGGATGGTGGCCGCCTTGCGTGCTGCGTCGCCGCGGGCGTCCAGGAAGTCCACCAGCTTCTGGCTGGGAACCTTGAACCCCCACCCCTGCAGGTTGGAAGAGCTGTTGTTGCGCGGCCCCTGGATGAACGCATAATAGCACATGGGGGCGTCGCCTGCGCTCTGCCCGAGGGTGGAACTCTGCAGAGACATCAGAATCTCGGAGCTGTTCTCCCCGGCGGGAAGGAATACGCTGCGGAAGTCGGGCAGCAGGGAGAAGCGTCCGCTGGAAATCACCGCATCCGCCTGTGCTGCAGCCTCTTTCCAGTCTTTCATGTAAAGTGCGACACGTGACTTCAGGGCCCTTGCAGTCCAGGATGTGTAGCGTCCCGGATAGCCGTCCCACTCTCCCGGAAGGACCTCTATGGCCTTGTCGAGGTCGGCGCAGACGAACTTGTATACTTCTTCCTCGGAGGCTGCCTTCATGGCGGCAAGCTCCTCCGCGGTCATGGTCCTGTCCACCAGCGGCACGGTCCCGAAGACCCTTGCCAGGTTGAAATAAGCCCATGCGCGGATGATGCGGGCCTCTCCGCGGCATTCGCGCACCTGTGCGAGCGCGTCTTCGGCGGTAAGGGCCTTGGCGAACTTGTCCATCGATTCCAGGGCGTAGTTGGAGGCGGACACCACGTCGTAGAAATACCTCCACATGTCGGCCACGGCGGTATTGGCGGGGT
>CAMOGR010000185.1 GCA_946614205.1 uncultured Bacteroidales bacterium
AAATCGCACCCGACCTGGCGAATCCCCGCCCCCAGGGAGAGAACGGCCGCGTGTGCGCCCCCATCGTTTGGGAAGACGCAGTGCAGCTCGCAAAGGCCCTGGAAGTCAATCCTTCGGCAGTGCTGCTGGGTGCCGTGTTCTACAGCCTCTCCCGCTTCAGCGGCAGCGAGCAGGTGTGCATCACCACCATCTCCAACGGCCGCAGCAACCTCAAGGTGGCGGGCACGATGGGCATGTTCGTGAACACCCTGGCGCTCGCATCCAAACTTGACTCCCGGAGCGTGAAGGAATTCATCCGCGAGAGCGCCGACTCCTTCGAGCAGACGCTCGCACACGAGAATTATCCCTTCGCCCGCATCGCCGCCGACTACGGTCTCAAGGCCGACATCATGTTCGCCTACCAGATAGGCGTACTGAGCGACTACCGCGTGGGCGGGAAGCCTGTCGTGGCCGACGCAACCATGGAGCTGAACGTTCCCAAGTTCAAGATTGCCTTCTACATCACCGAGGTGGAGGGAGTGCCGTCCGTAGCCGTCGAATACCACAACGGCCTGTATTCCGAAGCCCTCATGCAGAGTCTCGCCAGGAGCGTGAGCAACGCCGTGAGCGCCTTTGCAGCCCGTCCCGACGAGCCGCTTCGCAGCGTGTCCCTGCTCGACAAAGCCGGGACCGCCATGCTGGACTCCTTCAACGATACGAAAGTGGACTACGACGCCTCCCAGACCATAGTTTCCCTGTTCCGGGCGCAGGCCGCCGCAACGCCGGACAACCTCGCCGTGGTGTACCACGACGTCCGCCTCAGCTACAGGGAGTTGGATGAACGCACCGACGCCATTGCCGCCATCGTGCAGAGCAAGGTCGAAAGCGGCAGGGAGAACGTAGTGTCGATACTCATCGGCCGCAGCGAATGGATGCCCATCGCCTCCCTGGGCGTGCTCAAGGCCGGATGCGCCTACCAGCCGCTGGACCCTTCATATCCATCGGAGAGGCTCGCCTTCATGATGGAAGACGCATCGTCCAAGCTGCTCATCACGCAGGAGGACCTTCTGGAGAAGGTCGAAGGATACAAGGGCCCCGTGCTTCTTACAAAGGACCTGGAAGGCATCACCGGAAAGCCTTCGCCTGTAGCCGTCAAGCCCGAAGACCTGTTCATCCTGCTGTACACTTCCGGCAGCACCGGCAAGCCCAAGGGCTGCATGCTGGAGCACCGCAATCTCGTGGCCTTCTGCCACTGGTACAAGCGTTACTACGAACTGCGCCCCGGCGACAAGGTCGCTGCATACGCATCCTACGGCTTCGACGCCTGCATGATGGACATGTACCCTGCCCTCGTCACCGGCGCCGCCGTAGTAATCGTAGGAGACGACATACGCCTCAACCTGCCCGACCTGGGCAAATACTTCGAATCCGAAGGAGTGACCCATTCCTTCATGACCACCCAGGTAGGCTGCCAGTTTGCTATCAACTGCGAATGCAAGTCGCTCAGGCACCTGAGCGTGGGAGGAGAGAAGATACTGCCGCTGGAACCTCCCAAGACCTATACGCTGCACAACTGCTACGGTCCCACGGAATGCACCATATTCACCACCATCTACCCCATGACGGAGTTCCGGCAGAACACCCCCATAGGCAAGCCGCTGGACAACCTCAAGCTGTTCGTGGTGGATGCCGACATGAACCGGTTGCCGCAGGGAGCCGTGGGCGAGCTGCTGGTGGCCGGTCCGCAGGTGAGCCGCGGCTACCTGAATCTGCCGGAAAAGACCGCACAGAGCTATGTGGAATGGGAAGGACTGCGCTGCTACCGCACAGGAGACATCGTACGCTGCCTGGAAGACGGCAACATACAGTTCGTGGGCCGCAGCGACGGACAGGTCAAGATTCGCGGATTCCGCATCGAACTCAAGGAAGTCGAGGCCGTAATCCGGGAATTCCCCGGCATCAAGGACGCAACGGTGCAGGCCTTCGACTACCCCTCCGGCGGCAAGTTCATAGCCGCATACATAGTGAGCGACAAGCGTGTCGACATCCAGGCGCTGGGCGAGTTCATCAAGCAGCGCAAGCCGTCGTACATGGTTCCCGCCGCCACCATGCAGCTGGATGCCATTCCGCTCAACCAGAACCAGAAAGTGAACCGCAGGGCCCTCCCCGCCCCTCAGATTCAGGCCGAAAGCCGCGACTACGTGGCTCCGGAGGGAGAGACGGAAAAGTTCTTCTGCGACGTCTTCGCCCAGATTCTGTCCATGGACAAGGTAGGCGCCACCGACAACTTCTTCGAGCTGGGCGGCACTTCGCTCATGGTGACCAAAGTGGTCATCGAGGCAGACAAGGCCGGAAAACACGTGGCCTACGGAGACGTATTCGACCATCCCACGCCACGCCTGCTGGCCCAGTTCGTTGGCGGCGGCATCAAGGCCAAAATTGAAGAGACGGACAAGGAGGTGGAGAGTTTCGACTACAGCGGAATCAACGCCATCCTGCAGCACAACAACGCGCAGATGTTCCTCAAGGGAGTGCCTCAGCAGCTCGGAGACGTGCTCCTGACAGGCGCAACCGGCTTCCTTGGCATACACCTGTTGCGCGAACTCATTGACTCCGACGCAACTACCATCACCTGCCTGGTGCGCGGGAAAGACAGCCAGGCGGCCACTCGCAGGCTCAAGAACCTGCTGTTCTACTACTTCGAGAATTCATTCTCGCCGCTCTTCGACAAGCGCATCTTCGTGGTAAACGGAGACGTGACCTCAAAGATTGACCCGGGCCGCCACATCGACACGGTCTTCAACAGCGCGGCCAACGTGAAGCACTTCTCAAAGGGGACCGACATCGAGGACGTGAATGTCGGCGGAGCCCGCCGCTGCGTGGAATTCTGCCTGCATACCGGCGCGCGCCTGGTTCACATCTCCACCACTTCGGTCGGAGAAATATGGATCGACCGCGAAGACGGCAGAGAGGTTCCGGCGCTTGACGAGCGCAAGCTCTGGTTCGGCCAGTTCCTCGACAACCGCTACATGCATTCCAAGTTCCTCGCAGAGCGCTTCATACTCGAGGCCGTCGCCCACCACTCTCTCAGCGCCAAGATCATGCGGGTAGGCAACCTCGCCCCGCGCAGCTCGGACGGCGAATTCCAGGCCAACTTCAACTCCAACAGCTTCATGGGCCGCCTGAAGGTGTTCCACACGCTGGGATGCTGCCCTTACGACGGTTACGACGAGCTCACCGAGATGTCGCCTATCGACGAAACGGCAAAGGCCGTTGTCCTGCTTGCCGGGACGCCCCGCGAATGTACGGTATTCCAGCCGTTCAACAACCATACGGTACTGCTCGGAGACGTGCTGCGCCTGATGGAGAAGGTCGGCTGCAACATGCGTTTCGTGGAGATGGACGAGTTCCAGCATGCCATAGCCATGGCAAGCCAGGACCCTCAAAAGGCAGGACTGCTGTCGGCCATGCTGGCCTACCAGGACCTTTCCCACGGGCAGAAGGCCGTGAACATCGAGCGCGACAACCGCTACACTTGCTCGGTGCTGCACCGTCTGGGATTCTACTGGAAATCCACGTCCTCCGAATACATTATTCAGATGCTCAGGCAGATAGCTGCCTTCGGATTCTTCGAGTAGCGCCATGAACAGGAAAAGCTGGATGAGACGCGTCGGGATTGTGGTGTTCGCCGCCGTATTGGTGGAGCTCATCTCAGTCGTGCAGTACACGCGCATCCGGAAGGCCATGCTTGAAGAAATCGACGAACGCGGTCAGATTATCCTGCGGGCCATCACGGACGAAATCTCCCACGCCCTCGAAATTACGGAGACCACGATGAACGAGAACCTGCTGGAAGTTCGCCGCAGCCTGGTCCATCCCGATTCCGTATACAACGCCATCTGGCACGTCATCGACGACAATCCGCACGTCATCGGCGGCTGCCTGGCCTTCGTCCCCGATTATTACCCTTCAAAAGGCCGGCTGTTCGAGCCCTATATAACCAAAAGGAACGGCGGCCGCCAGGTGCTGCAGCTATCCGAAGAAGGGCGCGACTACACGCAGCACGAGGCGTTCCGGAGGGTCGTCGCCGAAAGGGTCCCCGTCTGGTCCGACCCTTACGTCTTCGGCCCCGATTCCCTGAAACTCAGCACATATTCCTATCCGATCCTGGACCACAAGGGCCGTCTTGCCGCCGTCTGCGGGCTGGATATCGACCTGAGCTGGCTGGGCGATACGCTCAATGCACGCCACCACTTCCCTTCCTCGTTCCGCCTTCTGCTCACCAGCGACGGCATCCTCGTGGCCGGCCCGTCAGAAGGACAGATTCCCCCGGAGGACGTGCGGGAGGTGATGGGACTCCTGAACGGAAAAGACTTTCAGTCAGCGCGTTCCGGGTACACCTTCATAAAGGGGGTCATGGACAGGATGCCACATTGGCAGGTGATCCAGGTACACCGTACCGATGAGATTTTTGCCCGGATTCGCAGGATGCGCACTCAGCAGGGGGTCTTCATCCTGCTGGCGCTTGCCATTCTGGCGTTCATGATCAACCGCTATGCCCGCAACGAGAGAAAACTCCGGGATGCATCCCAGGAGCAGGCCCGCCTGTCGGGAGAGCTTGCCGTGGCGAGCCGGATTCAGCAGGAAATGCTGCCCA
>CAMOGR010000186.1 GCA_946614205.1 uncultured Bacteroidales bacterium
AAGGCCGCCAGCCATAAGTATCACATCCTCCACAGTCATGTGCTCGGCATACTGATACTTGCCGGGAGTGGCGACGTAACCTGTCACGACAACGTCGCCCTTGGGCTCCAGCTCATTTATATTGGACACTATGAGTATATCCCCCTTCTTGAGCAGGACGTCGGAAACCGTGCCGTCCAGAATCCCCTTGAGGGGCACGGCCACAATCTCCAGCGAGCGGTCTGCCTTCTCGCGGATAATCTGGGCGCGGCCGAGGAAGGCGTCTTCCATGACCCCGCCGGCATGCTGCACAAGCTGGCTGACGGTCTGGATGTCGCCGCCAAGTTCGAATTTGCCCGGGCGGTACACGGAGCCTTTGATCTCCACGCGGTTGGTAAACACGTCCACCTCGCTGCCGCTTACCAGCACGGCGTCGGCGTCTTTCAGGGCAAATGTATCAAAATCAGCAGCTTTAACCGTGTACATGCTGTTGGTGCGGCCGTCGTTGCGCTCGACACCCACTTCACCGGGCCAGGCATTGCCGGTGAATCCGCCTGCATATTTGATGATGTTTCCTACAGGCTCCCCTTCCTTCATTTCGTAGAACATGGGGCGTTTGATTGCGCCGGTGATGCTCACGAGTGAACTGTAGGGAGGAACGATTATCACGTCTCCCTCCTTGAGGGGTATGTTGACTTCCAGCTTGCCGTTGAAGATATAGTCGTAAATATCCACCACAGCGTACTCTTCACCGCCGCGTATGACCTTCACGTTACGGAGCGAGCCGACGGGGGTGATGCCGCTGGCGCGGTACAGGACGTTGAAAAGAGTGGTGAATGAAGATATGCGGAATGTTCCGGGGACACGCACCTCGCCGAGGACGTTGACCTGGATGGAACGCAGGTCGCCGAGGGTGAGGCTCATATGGGAGGCTCCGGTCTTGAGTGAGGAGTAAATCTTGCCGAGCGCACTCTTCATCTTGCCCTCAGCCTGCTTGACGGTGAGGCCGTTCAGGTTGATGCGGCCGACCTGGGAAACGATTATGTTGCCCTCGGGGGAAATCTTCTGGGTGATGTTGGCCTCGTTGACGCCCCAGATGTCGATTATTACCTCGTCGCCGGGACCGAGAACATAGTCCTGCGGCGTCGCGACATTCACGTTGGGCTCAAACGAAAGCGTCTTGCCTGTGAACAGGTTGTGGCCGTAGATGATTTTGTTGCCTTCCTCGTCAAGAAGGGGATTGACGTCTTCCTCCGGGGTGTCGGTCAGTTCTTCGCCGTCAGCTTCGGCCGTCATCTTCTTGAGTTTTCGCGTCACGCTGCCCTCGGCTGCCGCATTGATGCTGGTCTGCTGAGTCGGGTCCTCAATCTCGTCAGCCCCGGTCTTACGCTCCTTGGAGGTGCTTCCAAGTTTATTGGATGGCAGTACATTGGTGTCAGCCACATTGAGGTTGCCGCTCTTGTATGCCTTGAACAGGCGGTTGAGCTGCGAAGTGGTGACGCCCTTTGCCATGAGTTCCGTGCCTATCTGGCGTTCGGTCTTGCCGGCTGCGATGCCCTCGGTGATGTATGTGACAATCTGCTCGTCGGACATCTGGGCATAGAGCGACAGCGTGCCTGTGAAAAGCAGCGCCGTCAGAAGCATGATAAGTTTTTTACGCATATCGTTTGAGTTTTTGTACGACTTCGTCCTCGCCTGTCACATCCGAAGATGCGGGCGCAGCAGCCCCGGAGGGCCGTAACCTTGCCTCAGACACTAAGGTATGAGGGCGAGGAGTTTCTTGTGAACTTCTGCATCGAGCAGATGTTCAAGCGAGCTCAGCCTGTGAAGGTCCGTGCCGCTATAGCTGTACATCCCGGCCTGCAGGAGCTTCTCGGCCTTGGCCTTGGCCTCCGGACCGTATGCTCCTATGAGGGATGTGATATTCAACTGCAGTTCGATATCGTCCGCCCTGAGGGCCTCGTATCGTTTGAAATCCATGTACATGTAGCGCTCGGGATGGGCGAGCAGAGGATACCAGCCCTTGGACTTGACCCGGGCAAGTATGCCGTCCATGTCGTATGGAGGATTGAAATAGGAGGTTTCCACAAGCAGCCGCCGCTCGCTGAGCGGAAGCAGGTCCCCGGCCTCGAGACGGTCCTCGAACAGAGAGTCCATCATGTTCTCCGACGCAAGGTGGAGCTGGATGCGGCCGCGGTATGCCACCTGCAGGTCCGTGAATCTCTGGCGAAGGGCCGCGGTCGTATTGGGAATGTCCTCCATGATGTGAGGCGTGAGCCACACCTCCTGGATGCCGGCCTGCTCATATCTGGCAAGGGCGGCAAGCGAGTCTTCCATGGTCTTGAAACCGTCGTCCACACCCGGAAGGATATGGCAATGCCAGTCGGTCCTCCCTTTCAGGAGGCCGTAAGCTGACACTTTTACGCTGCGGTTGAACAATCCCATATTATGATATTAGCTTACAAATATAACAAAACAAATGCTCATTTCCTAACGGAACCCTTTCAGGCGCTGCCGCAGGGAGCCGTCCATGGCCATCTTCATCATCTTGCGGGTCTGCTCGAACTGCTTGATGAGCTTGTTCACGTCGGCAAGCGATGTGCCGGAACCGCGGGCAATCCTCTGGCGGCGCGAGCCGTTCAGGCACTCCGGATGCTCCTTCTCGTACGGGGTCATGCTCTGGATGATGGCCTCGGTGGGCTTGAAAGCGTCTTCCGGGATATCCACATCCTTGAGGGCCTTGTCCATGCCCGGAAGCATACCGGCAAGATCCTTTACGGAGCCCATCTTCTGAACCTGCTTCAGCTGCTCGTAAAAGTCGTTGAATGTAAACTGGTTGCGGGCAATCTTCTTGTGTAGCTCGCGGGCCTGTTTCTCATCGTACTGTTCCTGGGCCTTCTCGACGAGGGATACCACGTCGCCCATGCCGAGGATACGGTCCGCGATACGTGCAGGGTAAAAAACGTCCAGCGCTTCCATCTTCTCGCCGGTGCTCACGAACTTGATTGGCTTGCCGGTTACGGCACGGATGGAGAGAGCCGCACCGCCGCGGGTGTCGCCGTCCATCTTGGTAAGCACTACGCCGTCGTAATCGATAGCCTCATTGAAGGCCTTGGCGCTTTCGACTGCATCCTGGCCGGTCATGGCGTCGACGACGAACAGGGTCTCGTCCGGATTGAGAGCACCGTGAAGGGTGCGGATTTCATCCATCAGCTCCTGGTCCACAACAAGACGTCCTGCAGTATCGACGATAACTACGTTGTATCCGTCGGTACGCGCCTTGGAAACCGCGGCACGCGCCACCTTCACAGGGTCCTTCTCCCCTTCTTCGCTGTAGACGGGCACGCCCACCTGCTCGCCAAGCGTCTTGAGCTGCGCTATTGCAGCGGGGCGGAAAGTATCGCATGCAGCAAGCAGGACCTTGCGGCCTTTCTTGCTCTTGAGATGAAGTGCCAGCTTGCCCGACAACGTGGTTTTACCGGAGCCGTTGAGACCGGCCACGAGAATGACGGAAGGTGTATTGCGCAGATTAAGCTCGGAATGCTCCGCGCCCATGAATTCGGCAAGTTCGTCGTGGACAATCTTGACCATCATCTGCTGCGGCTTCACCGCAGTGAGGACATCGGACCCGAGAGCCTTCTGTTTGACACGGTCGCAGAACTCTTTTGCCACTTTATAGCTGACGTCGGCGTCAAGCAGCGCACGACGAATTTCCTTAAGTGTTTCCGCGATATTTATTTCACTTATCTTACCTTCGCCCTTCAGAATCTTGAAGGACCGCTCGAGCCGTTCCGAAAGATTGTCAAACATTACCCTAACATTAAAATTATTAACCTACAAAATTAAGAAAAATCTCTATGTTTTTTGTATTATTCACAAAATTAAAGAGGATTCTTGCCAAAAAGACTGAACCCTCACCCGTCTGCCGCAGCGACGGCACGCCCAGGCGCGTCCGCAAGGCAATCGAAGAATGGATCACCCAGAAGCGATGGACGGAAGAAGCAACCATGCAAGATGTAGCCGATTCCCTGGGTCTGCTCAAGGAAGACCTCTCCCTTTATTTCAGGCGAAAGTTCCGCAAGGGATTTCTGAAATGGAGGACCGAGACCCGCATAGAAGAAGCCAAACGGCTGCTGCTCAGCGAAAAGAAAACTCCCACCTTTCTCATAGGAGAAGAGGTGGGAATATTCGACAAGAGCAACTTCAAGCGCCTGTTCCGTAGCCTCACGGGCATTACGCCGGCGCAGTGGCGCTCAAAACACAAGGGACATATCGTTCTGCATTAATGGGGAAACGACAGTCTGCGGAACGAACTCCCAGGACCCGAGGAAGCCGCGGTCCGACACAAGAGCGGGGCCCACCGAGCCGTGTTCCTTTATGAACCTGTACACCATATCCCTGATTTCGGGATACTTGGCAACGACCCTCCGTGCGAGTTCCTCATGAGGGATTCCGGCACCCTCGGTAAGCAGTGAGCCGCCGCCGTTGGCGCGGTAGGAAGTCATCGCAACGGTATAAGACGCATCCGGGTCGAACGGCCTGCCGTCGGCAAGGCAGCTTACCTGAATGC
>CAMOGR010000187.1 GCA_946614205.1 uncultured Bacteroidales bacterium
CCTTTCCCGTTCCCCGACCACAACGACAACCGCCACAAAATCAACCTCGTAGGCACATGGAGGCCGTTGCGTAACCTCTCCCTCTACTTCAACTGGAACTACCATACCGGCAATCGCATCACCCTGCCCACGCACGTCGTTTTCTACCGTCAGGACGCCATGACCGACATGCTCTTCCAGGCTCCCTACAATGCCAAGCTGCCCGATTATCACAGGCTCGACGTGGGCGCCGACTACTCGGTCCCCCTGGACGGAGGCCGCAGGCTCAATTTCAACCTGAGCATCTACAACGTCTACAATCATCTCAACGCCTCGTTCGCAATGCTCGACCACGACGCCGACGGCAACTACATAGGCATGGCTTACGGCCTCATCCCCATCATCCCGACGCTCAGCGCCTCATTCAGATTTTAGAACGCCATGAAGAAGACACTCCGCATTTTTCCTGTACTGATGCTGCTTGCCGCAGCCTCGTGCGAGATTCCCTTCGCCCTGGACAATGTCTCCGAGCCGGCGTTCTACGTGCAGTACCTGCCCGGCGCGGGCATGAGCAACGACATGATGGTCGCCTATGCCGAACCGGCCTTCGAGAAGCCCGGCAAGGTGCAGCATCCTTTCCGGATATCCGACGTCAAGGTGCTTGTGAACGGCGTCCCGGCCTCCCTGGCGGAGGTCCCCGATACAGCCGTCTGGAACCGTCACCGTCTGACTGTATCCGCAGGTTCGGAGATTAAGCCCGGAGACCGCATCGAGGTGTCCGTTTCCGGCGGAGGCGCCCCCGAGGCCTCTTCCTCCACAGTCATCCCCCGGATGCCCGGAATGCCGTCGCTTAGCATAACTCCGGTCACCAGGGATTCGTCCGACGCCTGGCAGATTTCCATGAAGATGGCCTCTCCCGTAGAGGATGGTGATTATTTCGGCCTCAAGGCCAAGCGGCGCCGGACCTATTATACCGCCGTCGTTCCCAATATCAAGATGCCCGATTTCCCCTTCGACCCTTCAAATCCGGTCATGCCATTCGCCGAGCTGGACATCCCCGATGTGCCCGGGACCGTAATAGACACCATGGTGTCGGTGAGTTACTTCACGCCTGGGCAGATTGCGAGCACCGCCGACATCAACTCCCTCGACCTCGACGGCTATACCAGCGTGGGTTTCCAGGACGGATTCATCAATACGGGATTCTTCTCCGGACAGCCCCTTATGCTGCTGACGGTAAGGCAGTTCGCGGGAGGTGATACCTATACGTTCTACGCCAATACCTTCGATTCGTTCGACTTCGGCGATATCGACTTCGGAGGCTTCGATTTCGGTGGACCGGCCACGGAGGATGAACCGTCTGCAGACGAGCCCGGCGATTTGCCTAAGGAGCCCGAAGAGCCCGAAGATCCGGAGTTTATCAGGATTCCCCTGGGTTACGACGAGGAGTACGCACTCGAGCTCTACCGGCTGAGTGACGAATTCTACAACTACGCCAAGGCCCAGTACCTCGTGAACTTCAACATGCTCTCCAACTTCGGAGTGACCCCGCCTAACTTCACCTACACCAACGTCAGCGGCGGTCTGGGAGTGGTCGCAGGCCTGAGCGCCGTCGTCACCCCCTGGCAGAAGGTGCCCCAGAGGGAGGCGGACAAATAGAGACATTATTATTTCTGGATTTGCATATATATGAAAAAACTCGGAATTTCATTGCTGGCTTTCTTGACCCTTGCTCTTTGTTCCTGTAATAAACTGCCTGACATACCCGTTGATCCTGACGAACATGCCGGAGGTACGGAAAGCGGATTGTATCTTGGTATCATAGGGTTCAATACGCAGTTGTACTATCTGCCTATAGGCATTCTGAAAGAAAAGACGAAGCCCCGCTTCTATGAGTTTATCGATGGCTTGGAGCAGGATGACGATACAATGCTTTACTATTCTGTAAGGGCGGCTATCAGAAAGCTTCAGCTTGCTTCATATCCGTCCAACCTTTCCAGTGCTTCAATCGTTACTTTTACAGATGGCGTGGATAATGTATCAACTTTTTACGACCAGTATAAAGGAACAAATGAGGCTTATCTGGCGGAAGTGAACAAACTTCTTTACGGGCAGAAAGTCGTCGGCCTTCCGTTGTCTGCATGGACTGTAGGTCTTCTGAGCGAGGATGCCGAGAGTCAGGAAAGTCTGTTTGCCAAGAATCTCGAAATGTTGTCTAAACCTGAGTCCCAGGGCGTTCTTGCCCGGGATATGGATGGAGTAAATGTCGAATTCAAAAGAATAGCCCGCAACCTTAACAATTCATTCAATATCAATAATGTAGAGATTACAATAGCCGGACCTTCCAACGGGATGAAGGTAAGGTTTACCCTTGATGGGGCGTCATCTGCCGAGATGTCCAATATGTACGTTGAGGGTGTATTCAATATGAACGATCTGAGTCTCAAAAATGTAGAGTATTACGGTATGACCAGCAGTTCCGGAAAGGTCATAAAAGGGGTGAGAGACAACAACAGGGTGACTTTCAGTTTTGAAGGTATCCGTCCCGACAGCGATTCCGTATTGGACAAGAATATGTTCATGGAGTGGAGACTGTCCGAATCAGAGAATGTCTGGCAGCGAGACTCGGAATTCAAGCCAACCCAGGCGGTTTCCATCAAGAAAGTGCAGCAGTCAGCCGTTGTGCTGCTCAATCTGGACTGTACTACTTCACTGACAAGCCGCGATCGCGACTGGTTCCCTTTGTTGAAACAATCGGCTAAAAGTTTTATCTCGCTGTTGTGCGAAATGGCCGCGGACCCGTCCAAAGTAGCGTCTGTCAGTCTGGATACAAAATATATGAAACTGTATGCCGGGGATGAATTCCGGCTTCATACGACCATCATGCCCACGACGGCGGAGGATAAGAGGGTGGTTTGGACCACGTCCGATTCGCGTGTTGCAACTGTATCCAATGGGCTTGTGAAAGCTGTCAGGCCGGGCACTGCCTTAATCACGGCTACGACGGTTGATGAGGGCTGTACTGATGAGTGTGAGGTAATAGTCAGAGAAAGACCTGCAGTTGAAGCCGTGGACCTTGGCCTTTCGGTAAGGTGGGCTTCGTGGAATGTAGGCGCGTCTGCTCCTGAAGAGTACGGAGATTATTATGCCTGGGGCGAAACGGCGCCAAAGGAGGATTATAATTGGTCGACATACAAATGGTGTAACGGGTCTTTCCGTAGTCTGACCAAGTACAATACCAAGTCTTCTTATGGAACGTGGGATAATAAACTGTATCTTGACTTGGCCGATGATGCTGCCAACTCATATTTTGGCAGGGGTTGGCGGATGCCGACGAATGACGAGTGGAGCGAACTTCGTGATAATTGTACATGGAAATGGACTGACAATTACAAAGGAACAGGTGTGGCAGGAATGATAGTAACGAGCAACATTGAAGTATATAATAACAGATCAATTTTCCTTCCTGCAGCAGGTGCCCGCGATGAGTCAGACCTCGTCAAAGTGGGAACAAACGGCTATTATTGGTCTTCCTCCCTCTCTGCGGGCGATCCGGCCGGAGCGTTGAGCGCCGACTTCTATTCCGGTGTCCATAGAAAGAGTAGCTACTATCGCTACTACGGTTTTCCGGTGCGCCCTGTCATAGACTAACCGCCCTACCCCGGGCACGCAAGACCCGGATCCGTCTCCGCAGGATACAGCTTCGGACGCTTATATTAGTCAAATCCGGGTGCAGACACGTCCATGTCGCACCCGGATAACTCTTGAAGAATCGCTGCTAAAGAATGTCCACGTACCTGTACCACTGGTCGAGGTAGACGAACTGGAATTCTTCCTCGTTCTGGTGGAGTGCGAAGCAGTTGATGCTTTCGGGAGAATTCTTTGCCAGGAAGATGGTTACGGCGCCGTTGCCGTCGAAGGCGATGGTGACGACATCGGGAATGCCGTACTTGCCTTCGTCATCGACGTTCCACACGCCAGAGTCTTCGAACTCCGATTCTATTTCGGTGGTAAGGCTGCCATGGGCGATGATTTCGCCGCGGCATTGCCACACGAAGCTCACCATTGCCTGGTGATTGACGTGCTCGTACTCAACTATGTCGAGCTCCCCGTTGCCGTCGCGCAGCCAGGCGGCCTTGCGGCTGTACATGACCGGGCGGCCGGTCTTGCGGCTCATGGCGGTCTCAATGGCCTTGGGTGCTGAGACTTCCTTCTCGGGGAACTTCCAGCGCCCGAAGGCGGGGAAGGTGTGATGGGCTACGAACATGGGATCCGCTACGAGGACTTCGATTTCGCCGGCATCGTAGCCGCGGAACATCTTGGATATCTCGTCCTTTTCGGCCTGGAGGGTGTAGAATATGCCCCTGGTGCTGCCGAAGTCCTGGTCAACCCTTCCTTCGCGCTTGCTCTCGTCGGCAGTTGTGTCACCGCTCTGAACGGCAGGTGCGAGGTTCTGCTTGAAGACGATCCACTGACGCTCGCTTGCGGGGCTTTCGAATTCCTGGAAATAGGGGATTACGAAGCGGCTCTTGCTCTTGTCGGGATAGGCGAAGTAAGGCATGGGAAGCTCGTTCCAGAAATAGGGTATCTCGGTGTAAGTCAGGGCCCCGGGGGCTATGGACTGGGATTCGTCGTACAGCTCCACCTGCGTGAGTGCGCGGGAGAACTTGAATGCGTCGGCCTCGATGCCCTTCACGGGATAAATGCGGCCGAACGGGCCCTTGACGGACTGCGGAAGGCTGACCTTTCCGGTGTAGATGCCTCCCGTGGCCAGCATGCAGCCGCTTCCGTCGGCACCTACCCTGTACATGTAACCTTCGGGGGTAACGAATACCGAGTCGTCGCGGCGGTAGTAACCGTCGGGACTGAGGCTGGAATAAGAATACTCTCCACCGCCGGTATCTTCGGCTATGCTTATGGTGCCCTCCATCGGTACGCCGTCTTCGACCTCGGGATAGAGGTTGAGCGTTATGTTGTACTGCGACTCGGGGGCATGCCAGACGAACTTGCCATCGCGAAGGCTTACCGTGCCGTCCTGGGTGTCGTACAGGACTTCCATCCTGGTGCCGTCTATGCTCTTGACTATCAGCAGGAATTCGGCCTCGGAAGGACTTACGGGAATGAGGTAGAGGTCGCCGACCTTCTCGTCGGGAGTTTCCATCTTGTAGTGGCCGCCCCAGTCCTGGGCGGCGAGGGTGATGCTGGCGGCGAGAAGACCGCATGCAAGGGCGAATCGTTTCATAATCAACCTATTTGGGAACCGTTGTTCAGTACTTCGGCAGGGGTGACGTAGCGCATTGTGCCGTCGCCCTGCTTGGCCATGAGTATCATGCCGTGGCTTTCTATTCCGCGGATGACCCTGGGCTTGAGGTTCGCCAGGATGCATATCTGCTTGCCCAGCATGTCCTCGGGGGAGTAGAACTCGGCTATGCCGGATACGATGACGCGGCGGTCGATGCCGGTGTCAATCGTGAGTTTGAGGAGTTTGTCGGTCTTGGGGACGCGCTCTGCCTCCAGCACGGTGGCGGTGCGGATGTCCATCTTCTCGAAGTCCTCGAAGCTGCATTCGTCCTTCTGCGGAGCGACCTTGCGGGCCTCTTCCGCCTTGCGTGCGGCCTCGATGCGGGCGCGTGCCTCGTCGAGTTTGGCGAGCTGGGCGTTGATAGCGTCGTCTTCAATCTTTGCGAAGAGCAGTTCGGGCTCTCCTATGGCGTGTCCTGCGGGAATTATCTGCGGACGGCCGAGGATTTCCCAGTCGATGCGCAGTTCTCCGGGGGCCGGGGCGGGAACCTCTCCGCTCACGGTGTGCAGGGCGCAGCCCTCGCCGGCCTTGTATGTGTTGACGGTCTCGCGCTCGCCGACGCGGTGGTCGGAGCCTGCGAACAGCGTGACTCCCAGCATCCTGCGCAGTCTTTCGGCTGCAAAGGGAGTAAACGGCTCGAAGGCGATGGCGAGGTCGGCGCAGATCTGGATGCAGATGTTGAGGATGGTCGCGGTGCGGTCGAGGTCGGTTTTCGCAACCTTCCAGGGCTCGGTGTCGGAGATGTATTTGTTGCCCGCCCGGGCTATGCCCATGGCGTCGCGCAGGGCCTCCCTGAAGCGGAAACCTTCGAGGTTCTTCTCCATCGACTCCTTGAGCGCGGGGATTTCGGCGAGCACTTCCTTGTCGGTCTCCGTGAGGGGGCCGCAGGCCGGGACTTTGCCACCGAAGTACTTGTGCGTGAGCACGATGGCTCTGTTGACGAAGTTGCCGAAGATGGCCACGAGCTCACTGTTGTTGCGGGCCTGGAAGTCTTTCCAGCTGAAGTCGTTGTCGGCTGTCTGCGGGGCGTTTGCGGTCAGGGCGTAACGCATTACGTCCTCCTTGCCGGGGAAGTCCTGCAGGTATTCATGAGCCCATACCGCCCAGCCGCGCGAGGTGGAAATCTTGTCGCCCTCGAGGTTGAGGAACTCGTTGGCGGGGACGTTGTCGGGGAGTATGTAGCCGTCGCCGTATGCCTTGAGCATGGCAGGGAAGACGATGCAGTGGAAGACGATGTTGTCTTTTCCGATGAAGTGTACGAGCCTTGTGTCTTCGCTCTTCCACCACTTCTCCCAGCTCTGGGGCAGCAGTTCGCGGGTGTTCGAGATATATCCGATGGGGGCGTCGAACCATACATAGAGCACCTTGCCCTCGGCTCCTTTTACGGGAACGGGCACGCCCCAGTCGAGGTCGCGCGTGACGGCACGGGGCTGCAGGCCTCCGTCGAGCCAGCTCTTGACCTGGCCGTATACGTTGGAACGCCATTCCTTGTGGCCCTCGAGTATCCACTGCGAAATCCACTGCTCGTAGTCCTGCAGCGGCAGGTACCAGTGTGTGGTTTTCTTCTTGACGGGCGTGGCGCCGCTGAGCTTGGAATGCGGGTTGATCAGCTCTTCGGGGCTGAGGGTGCTGCCGCATTTCTCGCACTGGTCGCCATAGGCGTTCTCGTTGCCGCAGCGGGGGCATGTGCCCACGATGTAACGGTCGGCAAGGAACGTATGTGCCTCGGGGTCATAGTACTGCTCGCTTTCGCGGGTGACGAACTTGCCCTCGTCGTACAGCTTGCGGAAAAACTCCGACGCTCCCTCTGCATGGACCTCTGAGGACGTGCGGCCGTAGATGTCGAAGTTGATTCCCAGGCCGGTGAAGGAGTCTTTGATTATCTTGTGATAGCGGTCCACGATGTCCTGGGGCGTGCAGCCCTGCTCGCGTGCCTTGATGGTGATGGGCACGCCGTGCTCGTCGGAGCCGCAGACGTACAGGACGTCCCTGCCCCTCATGCGGAGGTAACGGACATAGATGTCTGCGGGCACGTATACGCCCGCCAGATGGCCGATGTGCACAGGGCCGTTGGCGTACGGCAGTGCGCAGGTTACGAGAGTGCGTTTCTCTTTCATTGTCATTCTGTTTTTTCTCTTCCTATCATTTGGTTGATGCGCCTCTGGGCGGCCTGCAGCTTGAGTATTTCCTGCATTATGGGCAGCTGCTGCCCGGCCCCCGCTCCTGCGAGCGAGCGCCTCAGAGTGTCGAGGCGGTCCTGGACGCGGCGCTCGGCGTAGACCATGATGGCCTTGGGAACGCCCCTCACCAGGAAGGTGGTGCGGCTGGTGAGCGCCGCCTCGAAGGCACCCACCGTAAGCTGGTACTTCTCCGTGGAGAAGCGGGCGGCGAGGTCGGCCAGCACGCGGTCCTCTCCGTCGAGTATGGATTTGACTATGCTCTCCTGCGGCGCGCCGCTGTCGTACAGGGCCATGTAGGCGTCGTACAGCTTGCGGTACACGGTATTTGCAAAGGTGGTGCCGTCATCGTCCAGGGCTTCGCGTATGAACTGCGCCACGGTGGGCTTCTCCTCCTCGGAGCCGGAATAATACGGCGAATCGGTCTCGAAGTCGAGCGGGTCGCATCCATAGCTGAGAAGGAAATACAGCAGGTCCCTTTCTGCCGGAGCCAGGGTGCGGTTCTCCTCGTATTGCTCTTCCGGGAGATGTACGGCGGGGGTGAGTTCCACCGCGGGCTCCGGGCCTGAGGCGGGAGCCTGCCCGTCCTGGCGGCGGCGCTCCCTTTCCCTCTCGCGGGCGGCCTCTTCCTGCTTGCGGCGGCGGTCGCCGGATATGCGTTCGAAGAGTATGGACGACTCGATGCCGAAGCGCATGGATACGGTATCCACGTAGACCGAACGCTTGACGGGGTCGGGTATCTGGGCGATGGTGTCGGCGATGTCGTTGATGAGCTCCGCCTTCTTCAGCGGGTCGGAACCGGCCTCGGAAAGCAGCAGGTCGGTCTTGAATTCGATGAAGTCTCGTTCGCCTGCGGCGATGTAGTCCTGCACCTCCTGCAGCGTGTGCTTGCGGCCGAAGGAATCGGGGTCCTCGCCCTCCGGGAGAAGGACGATCTTGACGTTGAGGCCCTCCTGCAGCACGAGGCCGAGGCCGCGCAGTGCGGCGTGGATGCCGGCGCTGTCGCCGTCGTACATTATGGTTACATTCTCCGTGAACTTGTGAATCAGGCGAATCTGCTCCACCGTGAGCGAAGTGCCGAGCGAGGCCACCACGTTGGTGATGCCAAGCTGGTGGAGCGTCACCATGTCCACGTTGCCCTCCACCAGTATGCACTTGCCGCTGCGCGAAATCTCGCTCTTGGCGAACCATATGCCAAGCAACTGGCGGCTCTTCACGTAAATCTCAGTCTCAGGGGAGTTTACGTATTTGGCGGGGTTGTCTGCATGAAGGGTGCGTCCGCTGAAGGCAAGTACGCGCCCGCTCACGGAGTGGATAGGGAACATCACCCGTTCGCGGAACTTGTCGGCCACCGAGCCGTCTTCTCGCTGTACGGCGAGACCTGCGGCGAGCAGGTATTCCAGCTTGTATCCTGCCGCCTGCGCTGCATCTATGAGGGCGGTCCGGCCCGACGGTGCCCATCCGAGGCCGAAGCGGCGTATGGTCTCGTCTTCCAGGCCCCTGGAACGCAGGTATGCGTAACCGATGGAGCGCCCCTCGGGAGTTTCAAGCTGGGACGCGAAGAACTTCTGGGCAAATTCGCTCACCAGCAGCAGGCTCTCCCGGCGCTGGCGGCGCTGAATCTCCTCGGGGGATTCGTCCTCCTCGACTATGTCGATGCGGTATTTGGCGGCAAGATAGCGCAGGGCCTCCACGTAGGAACTGTGCTCGTGCTCCATCACGAAACCGACGGCGGAGCCGGACTTGCCGCAGCCGAAGCACTTGTAGATGCCCTTGGCGGGAGAAACGTAGAAGGACGGAGTCTTTTCGTTGTGGAAGGGACAGCAGGCCACATAGTTGGCCCCGCGGCGCCTGAGCGTCACGAAGTCTCCTACGACATCTTCTATGCGTGCAGTGTCGAGGATGAGGGCAACTGTCTCCTGGGGAATCACGACGCTATTTCGCAGAGGAACTTAATGCGCACGAGGCGGATTTCCATTTCTTCATAATCGCCTCCCAGAGCCTGGATGGCCTCTTCTATGGAGTCGGATGAGGCCTCGTCCTTGAAGTAGTCGTATATCTCGTCCACGACGTCCTCGTCGAGGTTGGCGTCGATGTAGTAGTCGAGGTTGAGCTTGGTGCCCGTGGATACTATGGCCTCGATTTCTCCCATCAGCTCTTCCATGTCGAGCCCCCTGGCGTCGGCTATGTCTTCCAGGGACATGCACTTGTCTATGCTCTGGATGATGAAAATCTTGTTTGCCGACTTGCTGGGGACCGACTTTACCACGAAGTCGTCGGGGCGTATTATCTCGTTCTCCTCCACATACTTGCGTATGAGGTTCACGAACTCGGCGCCGAACTTCTTGGCCTTGCCCTCTCCGACTCCCTGGCAACTGCGCAGCTCCTCCAGGGTGATGGGGTAGAGTATGGACATGTCTTCCAGGGCAGGGTCTCCGAAGAGAATCCATGGCTGGAGGCCAAGCTTGCGGGCCACGTCGCGGCGCAGGTCCTTGAGCATGGAGAGCAGGACGGGGTCTCCTGCGCCACCGCCCTTCATTACGGCGTTCGCCGCTGCCGCGGCCTCTTCGTCATCGTCGTCGTCTGCGCCGCCGGTTCCGGCAAATACGCGGTCTTCCACCATAATGAGCTCGTGGGGGTGAATGAGGAATTCATGCCCGGCGGGAGTGACGTCAATGAGGCCGTAGCTTTCTATTTCTTTCTCGAGCAGATGGA
>CAMOGR010000188.1 GCA_946614205.1 uncultured Bacteroidales bacterium
TCCTGGACGGCGCCTTTTCGGCCTACGACGAAACGTACCTTGACTGTGCCCTTGGAGCCGTCGGCAGGCTGGACGAGATGGGCCTGCACCCACTGGCGGAAGGCTTCTTCGGCCTCGTTACCCTCTTTGCCTTTGAAGACGGGCTTTTTCTCCAGGCGGTCCATGTAGGAGAGGTTGTGGTCGGGGCCGTCGGACTTGGAGAGGAGGATGCCGTTTTTCATTTCGCGGGTAGTGCCGTCGTAGATGGTGAAGCGGCCGCGCACGGTGAGGGTATCGCCCTTGACCACATCCATTTCCCGGAACGATTTGTCCAATCCGGGGCTCTGGAGGCCGTAGACGAGAAGGGTCCCGGTCTCATCCTGCAGGTAGAAACTGCCGCTGCTCGCGCTGCGTACCCTGGAGACGACTCCCTTTACTATGTAGGCCGATGTGTCGCTTGGCGACAGCCTGAGGAATTCCTTTACGGTGAGCTCTTGAGCCTGGAGGCCGGTGCATGTAAAACCGATTACAGCCAGTAGTGCGATTATCCTTTTCATGCTTACAAATATAATGATTTTTGCTTTTTACAGCGATAATTCCTAACTTGCATCCCCTTTTGGGAGGATCAGTCATGAAGAGAAGTTTGATATTAACAGCCTGTGCGCTCATCCTGTCTTCTTTCGGCGCAAAGGCGCAGGGAGAAGCCCTGGTTTTTACCCGTACAGAAATATCCCCCGTCCTTCAGGGAACCGCAGGTGCGGCAATAGCTGCCGATAACGGCCCCTGGAACGCCTTCCGCGGCGCTGCGGCGGGCGCATATATGGACAAGAAAGTATCGGCAGGAGCGGGATTCCGCTATTTCTCCGGGGATTTGCTTTTTAGCGGGGCGGCCGGCCTGGCACTGACGGACAGGATGGCCCTGTACCTTGGCGGCGTCTATAATGCCGGCGCCACCGTTGCCGATTACCGCACCAACAACATGGTGCTGTCGGCCGGCTTCGGCTTCGGTATCACGGATGCGCTCTCGGTGGGCGCGAACCTGCGTTACGCAAGGCAGAGCCTCACGGCAGAAAACAGCTACGGCGGCGTGAGCCTGGACCTTTCCGTAAGGGACAGGATTACCGACGACATTGCCGTCATCGCCGGAGTTTCCACCCTGGGCGGCAAGGTCGCTTCCGTGTCCGGGGATTCCTATCCCCAGCCGGCGCACGTCTTCATCGGGGCCGATTATGCTTCAGAGATAGAGGCTTTGGGCACCCTGCATATCGACGCCATGGGCGAGTACTATTTCAGCAGGAACTACGCTGCGGCAGCAGGCCTCAGGCTCGCTTTCCTGGAGTATTTCAACCTCAGGGCAGGTTACCGTTACGCAAGTTCCGTCTGCGCCCTGCCGTCATATTTTGCAGTTGGCGCCGGTGCGTCGGTGGCAGGTTTCAATATTGATGTTACTTATATGAAATACCCGTCCGACAACGTTGTCGGGCTGGGCGTGTCTTATGCATTTTAGAGACTATGGAGATTAATCTGGACAGAAAAGAGATCCCGGTACTCCTTCTTACAGGATACCTTGGAAGCGGCAAGACCACCCTTTTGAACCGCATCCTTGCAAATGAAAAGGGCATTAAGTTCGCCGTCATCGTAAATGACATCGGCGAGGTGAACATCGACGCAAGCCTCATCGAGCAGGGCGGCATCGTTGGCCAGACGGACGACTCCCTGGTCGCCCTTCAGAACGGATGCATCTGCTGCACGCTCAAGATGGACCTTGTCCAGCAGATAGCAGACCTCACCGCCGCACGCAAGTTCGACTACATCGTGGTGGAGGCCAGCGGCATCTGCGAGCCGGCTCCCATCGCGCAGACCATCAGCACCATCCCGGCATTCGGCGCACAGTACGTACACGGCCAGCTGCCTTACGTAGACTGCATCTGCACGGTGGTGGATGCCCTGCGCATGAAGGACGAATTCGGCGCCGGAGAGGCCCTGCAGAAGGAAGACATCGGCGAAGACGACCTTGAGCGCCTGGTGATAGAGCAGATTGAATTCTGTAACCTGGTGCTGCTGAACAAGGCTTCCGAGGTTACTCCGGAGGAGCTTGGAAAGCTGAAAGGTATCGTTTCCGCAATCAATCCCGGAGCACGCATCCTGGAATGCGACTACGGAAACGTTCCGCTGGAGGAACTCATCTATACGGGCATGTTCAACTTTGACAAGGTGGCGACATCGGCAGCTTGGATTGCCGCCATCGAGGGCGAGGACGAGGAAGAAGAGGCAGAGGGCGAAGCTCTTGAGTACGGCATCGACACCTTTGTCTGGACACGCCGCCCGGCAATGGACCTGAACAAGTTCGACAACATGGTAGCAAAGCACTGGCCTTCGAACATCATCCGTGCGAAGGGCCTCTGCTACTTCGACAACAACAAGGACCAGTGCTACCTCTTCGAGCAGGCCGGCCGCCAGAAATCCATCCGCGAGGCCGGACTCTGGTTCGCCACCATGCCCGAGGACGAGCTCCAGGACATGATGCGCCGTGACAAGAACCTCCGCCGCGACTGGGACCCCGTCTACGGAGACCGCATGCAGAAGATAGTCTTCATCGGCCAGAACCTCGACAAAAAGGCCCTCGAGGCCCTCATGGACAGCTGTCTGGTGTAGGCCGGCAACCTCCGCTTCGTCATTTTGGTTGTCAGAATAATACTAAGACTATGCGCAGAATCATTTCAATCCTGATGCCGCTGGCGGTTTTGGCGGCGTGTTCGCAAAACGTTGAAT
>CAMOGR010000189.1 GCA_946614205.1 uncultured Bacteroidales bacterium
GGGGCGTATGACCGAGTTGAAGTAGGCGTCGGCCCAGGCCTGCTGGTCGAGCCTGAAGGGGACGGGGGCGCTGTAGCCTTCGCGCCCGGTGGGTTTGTCGTTGCCGGCGAAGGTGTAGCCCCCGTTCGGGTAGATGTAATCCTTGGGCCCGTCGTAGTCGTCCGTGCGTGACAGGTAGTCCTCCACGAAGGCGTCGTAGCAGTCTTCCTGTGGCCGTATGCCCGATGCGGGATGCAGGTTGAGGGATGTCTTGAACCCCTTTTCATGAAGCTCTGACAGCAGCCCCTTCGGGTCCGGAATCAAGTCGTGGTTCCAGCTGTAGCCGGTCCAGCCGCGGCCCTGGCCGAATTCGTCATTCCCGAGGCGCCGCTGCATCTCGTTCCAGGTGAGGTGCCAGTCCATGTCGATGATGAACACATCGGCGGGAATGCCACGCGAGCGCATCTCGAGGGCGAGGGTGCGCAGCTCGTCATCGGTGTAGGGCCAATAGCGGCTCCACCAGTATCCGAAGACGTAGCGGGGAGGCAGCGGAATGCCGCCTGCTATTTTTGTAAAATCCTGAAGGGCGGTCAGATAGTCGTGGCCGTAGGCAAACATGTACCAGTCAATCCTGTCTCCTGCCGGGCGTTCGCATACCCATTCGCCCCAGTCGGAATCGTCTTTCCTGAGCAGATGGCGGGCGCTTTCGTCGACTATGGCCCAGCCGTCGCGGGAGAGGATTCCGTCTTCCAGCTCCTTTTCGCGGTTGCTCAGCTGAGAGTAGCCGAGGCAGCCGTCGAGGGTGCGCGTAGTGCCCTTGAGGTTGCCGGAGGGCTGGTCTCCGGGATGCCAGGTGACGGTCTTTCCGTTCAGCTTGAAGGCTACGCTCAGGTTGCCTGCGTCGAAACGGCCTCCGCTGTATGTGAGCGTAAGTTTATCCGTCTTTATGGTGAGGACTCCGTTCTTTTCCGTGGCCTTGTATGCGGGCACCGGCAGGCTGCGGTTGATTATGGCAAGGCTGGCCCGGTCCTCGAACACGCCGTCCTGTGCCCATTCCATTCGGACGAGGCGGTCGGTGAGGAGCGTGAACCGTGCGTTGTCTTTGATTACGGTCGAACCCGGACGGGCGACGGGGTCGGAAGCTGCAGGCAGGCGCAGGCTTGCGGCAAGGAGCAGCAGCGATGCTGTGAGGAATCTTTTCATTGCGATAGTCGGTAGTGTGTTCAAATATACGATTTTTCTTTCCGCTTCCAAAATATCCGGCATTCCCTGGGCTGACAAGAAAAGATTTCTTAAATTTGCGATATAGTCTGTTCTTACTTTGAATTTAATATTATGAGACGAACGATTACCATTGCAATCATGCTGCTCGCGTGCTTTGCGGCCCGCGCACAGTATGTCATTTCGGCGGAAGACCGCTCCCGGGCCGCCCTGCTCGTGGAAAAGATGACCCTTGAGGAGAAATGCCTGCTGATAACCGGCCAGGACGACGGTTTCCATACGGCCGCCGTCGAGCGCCTCGGCATACCGTCAGTCCGTATGGCCGACGGCCCCCAGGGCGTCCGCAACAAGACCACCAGCACCTATTATCCCTGCGGCATCAGCCTCGCTGCCTCGTTCAACCGGGAGGTCGCCAACGGAGTAGGTACCGGAATAGGCTGGGACGCCTCGGCCCGCGGCGTACGCATCATGCTCTGCCCCGGCGTCAACATCTACCGTTCTCCTCTTTGCGGACGCAACTTCGAGTACTACGGCGAAGACCCGTATCTTGCCAGCGAGACGGCCCTCCAGTACATCAACGGCATACAGGCACAGAGGGTGATGGCCACCATCAAGCATTTCGCACTCAACAACCAGGAGTACGACCGCCACTGGACCGCATCCTATGCCGACGAGCGCACGATGAACGAGATTTACTTCCCCTCCTTCCGCAAGGCTGTGGAGCAGGCGCATGTGGGCGCCGTCATGACGAGTTACAACCCCGTCAACGGTGAGCACGCCGCAGAGAACTCCCGCCTTATCGGAGAGCTGCGCTCCTGGGGCCATCAGGGAATAGTTATGTCCGACTGGGTGTCCACATACACCACGCTCGGCTGCCTTAACGGAGGCCTCGACCTGGAGATGCCGAGGGGGTATGTCATGAATTATGAATCTGTGCGTGACCTCGTCGAGAACGGCGTCGTGGACGAATCGGTAATCGATGACAAGTGCGTCCATATCCTTTCGTCGTTCATTGCATACGGTCTTCTGGACAAGCCCATGAGGGATCTCTCCATCCCCGAGAACAACCAGCCCTCGCGCGACAAGGCCTATGCTGCCGCACTCGAAGGCCCGGTGCTGCTAAAGAACGACGGAATCCTGCCCATCGCCCCTTCAGGCAAGAACAATATAGTGGTGCTGGGTCCCAATGCCGACATCATCCCTTACGGTGGCGGTTCCGGCCGGATGGATCCCATCGAAGGTACCACTACCACCCTGTGGCAGGGCATCGAAGCTCTCGGGAAGAAGTATAAGGCCACTCTTATGGATTGGAAAAGCATTGATGAAGAGACTCTTGCCAAGGCTTCCGCCGTCATTGTTTCCGTCGGCTTCAACTACGATACCGAGACGGAGGGCAGCGACCGTACGTACAGCCTTCCCAAGGGGCAGAACGAACTGATTGCCAAGGTTGCATCTCTCAATCCCAACGTGCTGGTGGTTGCCAACAGCGGCGGCGAGTTCGATGTGGCGCCCTGGATCGACAGCGTGAAGGGCCTTCTGATGGCCTGGTACGGCGGGCAGGAGAGCGGACGCGCGCTTGCCGACATCATTTCCGGCGAGGTGTCTCCCTCCGGGCGTCTGCCGTTCACCTTCTGGGGCTCAGAAGCGGCGAATCCTGCGGCCAAATACTACCATGCCGTAGTGCCCAAGGTTAAGCAGGACAAGTCCAACCGTGACCCGCTGCCCCATTCTGAGTACCGTGAAGGCATTTTTGTGGGATACAGGGGAGTCGAGCGCTATGGAGTCAAGCCCATGTATCCTTTCGGCTACGGTCTGAGTTATTCTTCCTTCGAGTATGGCAAGGGCAGCGTGAAAAAGGTTTCCACCGGTGTCAAGGTGACGTTTACCGTCAAGAATACCGGCAAGACGACGGCCGCCGTGGTGCCTCAGGTGTACGTCGCTCCGGTAGATCCCAAGGTGCCGCGTCCTCATCACGAACTCAAAGCGTACGACAAGCTTCTTCTCAAGAGGGGGGAAACATCCACGGTAAGTGTTGTCTTGGGTGAGGATGCTTTCAGCCGCTACGATGCCGTGTCGCACAAATGGGTCGCAGACTCCGGCCTGTACCGTATCCTAATCGGTGATTCCGCATCTGACCTGCGGCTTGATTTGTCTATCAAGCTGTAGGGTTTTTTGGTTTCGTTTTTAGGGGGGCTTTGGCGTTTGGCGTTTTAGCCTTTGGAGTTTGGCCTTTGGCTTTTGGAGTTTGGCCTTTGGCGTTTGGTCTTTTGCCTTTGGCCGGTCCTGCCGAGTGCGCTCCCCTTTGGGATCACTTTGACCGCGTTTTGATCCAGGAAGGGCATGTTGCTACCCTTCCTGGATCACTTTAGTTGCGCTTTGATCCCGAAAGGGCACACTGCTCCCCGTTCTGGATCACTTTAGCCTCAGATTGATCCCGTTTCGGGCTGAGACACCCCATCCGGGATCACTTTGACCGCCGAACGATCCCGTTTTGGCCTCCGACTCCCACTGCGGAATAACTTTGGGCCCAGAAACGGCGCTAGCGGGCCCGGGAGCGGCAGGGAAGCTGCATTCAGGCCCGAAAATGGCGATTGCGGGCCCAGACGGAAGCCCTACACCCTACGCGGGATCACTTTAGCTTCATTTTGATCCAGAAAGGGCACACTGCTACCCCTCAGGGATCACTTTGGCCTCAGATTGATCCAGAACGCCGCCTGACGCACCCCTCCGGGATCACTTTAGCCACATTTTGATCCAGCAAGGGCACGCTGCTCCCCATTTGGGATCACTTTAGCTTCAGATTGATCCCGAAAGGGCACGCTGCTCCCCATTTGGGATCACTTTAGCCACATTTTGATCCAGAGGGGTCGTTCCGCTTTCTGCCGCTCCTGCTGGACGTCCGTAACGGCTGGCCTGCGGGAGCGGTTCCGCACATAGTTTCCGTTGGGTGTTGCGTCAGGTGCTGCCAACTGGACAGAATTTGGCATGTTGGGAGCGAAAAAGGCCAATAATGCTGCCGACGGGACAGAAAACATCCCGTTGGCAGCACTCAGTAGAGCCGCGTATTCACCTTTCCGCTTTTCGGCTGACGCGGACACGCCACATCTGCCGGAGTTAAGATCGCCGTCCCTTTACTCCGGCATTTGCGGGACTTGCAATTCCTGCCGGAGCGAAGCGGAATGTAGAATTCCCTTCATCGGATATTTATACTATATATAATACTTCCGGCTTTTCAGCGCGGCGATTCGGGTCCCGCGAAAAATATTTTGAAAAAAAGTTAAAAAAAATTTGTCAGGTTAAAAAAAATGTCTACCTTTGCATCCCCTTCCGAAAGGGAGGCGGTTAAAGTTCATTGAAAATAGCGCCTGCGGCAAGTAATGAGAGTGACTCTCAGTATTGTCCGGCGGTGCTATTGAAGAGATGACAAAGTTCATTGACAATACTGAGAGAGATAACGAGGTAAAAGAGATTATAGTCTGATATAATTAGAGTTTTTTTCTCTAGTTGTAGGGATTACAATTTCATAAGGCAAACGAGTAAAACACTTTGAGACTTAAGTCGCAGAGTGATTCACAAAGAGAAAGAGAACAAGAGCGAACGGAGGATGCCTTGGCTTCCGAAAGCGAAGAAGGACGTGGTAAGCTGCGAAAAGCTCCGGGGATCTGCAAACAGGAATTGATCCGGAGAT
>CAMOGR010000190.1 GCA_946614205.1 uncultured Bacteroidales bacterium
CCTTGACCTTGTTGTACTTGAAAGTATAGGCGGTGTTAGCTTCCACGGTGATGTTGGAGATGCACATCCATGAATCGTTGACGGTTGCAGTAAGTCTCACGTAAGCCGGAGTGACGCCGCAGTCGGGGTAGCGCGCAGCAATGTTTGCAGCTGCGGTCGATGCCTGGATGGAAGCGTTTCCGAAGACGGAGTATGCATAGTCTGCGGCATGGGCCGCCACGGCAGTGGTGAGGCCGGCCTTCCCGTATGAAGGAACGTTTGGAGTGGTCACGGAATTGGCTGCGAAGGTCTCGGTAAACACTACATATTCAGGCTTGGTGTAGCTGAGTGAAGCGGTATTATAAGCCCCTGCTTCGAAGGTAATTGCGGAAGACATCGTCTTCTCGAGCTCGCAGGTTCCCGCCGAACCGGAAATCGTTAGCTTTATCTTGCCGCCTGCGGGGACGGAGAATGGAGCGACGACCATGTAAAGATCAACGGAAGCACCGTTGGCTATGGTCTGGTCGATGGGCTCATAGGAAGGTGTTTCTTCGGTCCCCGTATTTTTGACGACGCTCAAATCGCATGTATAGGCTTTGGAGGAGCCCATCTGCGAGGGGTCAAGGGAGGGATATGTAGATGTATCTCCCCAGTTCATGGTGAAGGAACCGGTAATATAGGAGCTGCCGGAACTGGCGTCGAGCTTCAAACCTGTTATAGCAGCTGCCTCTCCGGTGTTGTTTGTAACGGTGAACTTGAAGAGGGTGCAGACATGGTGCAGGGCGATGGAGGGAGCCGTGCCATCTGCCACTCCGAAAGCGGTTCCGGCCATAAGGTCATATCCGGCAATGTGGTTGTTGGAGTTGTATCCGACTTGCCGGGGTTTGAGCGCTACGGTGTAACCCGTTGTCTCTCCGGGCTTTTTCCCATACTGCATCCAGGGATAGCAGGCATACCAGTCGTAGGCGCTTTCGCCGCTTACAAGGCTCTTTCCTGTCTCGGAAGCGTCCTTGATGAACTTACCGTCGGCGGGAGTGCCGTCGATGACGAACTTGCAGTTGTCGGAGAATGCGGAGCCGCCTGCTGCGACGTTGAATACCGAGAGATTGTCTTTCTCTGTCCATGAGACGCTCCAGTCGGAACCGAGCTGAGTTTTTGTGCTGGCCTCATAGGCGAAAATAGCTGGCGCGGGACCTTCGTTGGACGGAGCCGGAATATCGGTCTTATTGCATGAAGACACAAGTGCAACAACGGTGCATAAGATGATGGCAATTCTTTTCATAAGTCAATAGTTCATTACGAATTCCACCAATCAGTATTACCTTCAACCCAATTGTCGGGTTCCGCCGCAGGCGCAGCCGAAGGCTGGGAAGTACAGACAACCCGCTGGGCTGACACTTCCCTGATGGTCAGGCCGGGTGATTCATAAAGCGTTTTTGTTTTCATAATATCATGATTTTTAGTAATTTACCAATTCTGATGACCGGCGTTCCAGCCGTCGGGGTCCGTCCCTAACCCGCTGTCTGCGACCTTGAAGGGAATTGCGCCGGAGGCAACCTTTTTGTTGGCCGAGTCACGCACAAATACCAGGAGTCGATAATTTCCGGGACTGGATGGCGCCCGGAAAGAAATCTCGGATACGGAATCGTTTTCAATCAAGCCTGAAATGCCTGCACCGCTACCGTTGGCACTGGAGTTTCCTTCCGGGTATATAAACCATTTGTAGCTGATTGCCGCTCCGCAGGGAGAACTTGCCACAACCGAGGCTGTATGCTGGGTTCCGGGACCCAGTATGATGTTGTCATCGGCAATAAGGCTGTCGTCCACCTTCAAGGAATGGCGGTTGGTGATGACGGGAGCCAGATTGGCGGGATAAGAGCCTGTCCACGCATATTGCAGTTCATCCACTGCGCCAAAAGTGTTCCCGTCCGTATCGAACATGCCGTACCAGGTAAGGACCTCGCCGCTGGTCTGATATCCCCAGACAAATGCGCAGGAACCTATGCATCCTTTGTCTTTGTTGGCAGCGACAACACTGGACAGCACCGATTTGTAAATATTGGCCTTCTGTGTACTGGTCAACTCCACGCACGCGCCCCAACTGGTCTGAGGCGGGTCGGAAGTGGCAGTCAAGCCCCAGGTCCCCCGCGGCCCGAATTCCGAAAGTACCCATGGCTTGTCCCAGTCATAGGTACTGAGACTTGAAGCCAGATTCGATGAAGCTGGATAATAGGAGTTGATGCAGAGGAAGTCAATGGCGGGCGCCATGGATTTTATTCCGCTGACCGCTGACTTTTTGGCTCCCGCGAGCGCTGTGGTTGTCAGGTGATAAGGGTCTATCTCCTTGATGGCCATGGCGATGTCGTTGACTACATTCCACACTCTTGAATCGCTGTAGTTGGAGTCGAGTTCGTTTCCGATAATCCATCCCAGAACGTTGGGCCTCTTGCTGTATGAGCGGACTATGCTCTGGATGCTCGCCAGCTGAGCTGCGATTGCGGATGAATTGCCAAAGTCGAAGCCGTCTCTTTCGCGTTTGACTGGCAGGCCTACCATCACGTAGACTCCGGTAGCTTCAGCGGCCGCCAGAACCGCATCGATCTGGCCGAGATTGTACGTTCTTATGACATTCCCTCCGAAGCCGGCAACCCTGTCGTAGTAATTGTTGGCAGCTACGCCCTTGATGAAGAAAGGCTCATCATTTTTATAAATGCGCCAGGCGCCGTTACCGTCTTTGGCTACATGGAACTTTGCGGGAGATTCTGCAGGATTGCAGACAATCGTGGCGGTATTGTATTGGCCGGCAGCAAACGATTTCGCCGAAGGGAACTTCCTGATTTGCACCTCGGTACCTGCAGAGGTAACGACCGAAATGCGTAGTTCCTCTCCTGCCGAAAAGTCAAAAGGTCTGGCCACCATGTAGAAATCGGCCGAATAGCTCGGTGCGATTTCAGTATTTCCGTTGACGGAGAGAATGTAAGTGTCGGTACCGTTAAAGAAACTGATGCTGTTCACGTTGAACGGCAGTTCACTGTCATTCTGCACTGTCCACTTCATAAGGGTCCCAGTGTGGCGCATGAGGATTTTTGGCGTGTCGGTTGAATTTACGCTGCCATGCATGACGTCATAGATGGCAAGATGAGCAGTGCTGTTTTTACCTTCCTGTATCTGATGGAGCGGGATTTGGGGTAACTCATCAGATGAAAGCCCTGCGGTGTAGGGGTATACCGCTTTCCAGTCGTAGACGGCGCCGTCTTCAAACTGCACGGCGACGCCGGCGGCAGGAACGAAACTTCCCGCCGCAGCGTCGTCGAGCGTGAATTCAAGATTCTGCGACCAGACCCCGGAGCCGGCGGGGGCGTTGAAGACGCTGAGGGCGTCCCCTTCCGCCCAGCTGACGCCTAAACCGTTAGCGTTGGTGCTTGTCCTGGTGAAAGCTTCCTGCTGCGCCACGAGACGGGGAATCTCCTGTACGGCAGGGATTTCCGCGTTCTCGGGAGAGCATGCGGCGAACACCAGGGCAAGCGCTGAAGCTAATAATCCTGAATGGCGCATGGTTACTTGCGAATCAGTTTGAAATTGTCGACTGAAGTGTAAGGCGAGTGGGCTCCTCCTTCCTTGGTTGACTTGACCATGATGTCGATCTTGGTCTCGCTGCCGGTGGTGAAGTCCTGTGAGATGAGCCCTTCTTCCGTAGTCTCGTTTACATAGTTCCAGGTGTCGGAGCCGTTCGCCC
>CAMOGR010000191.1 GCA_946614205.1 uncultured Bacteroidales bacterium
CTGTTCACCGACGGCAAGAGCTATCTTGGCATCGCCACGGCGGACGGCGCAGTCAGTGTGCTTGACCTTCAGCTCGAAGGCAAGAAACGTATGGATGTCCGTGCATTCCTTGCGGGCTTCCGCAATCCCGAACAATACAAGTGCGTATGATGTAACAAACACCTTTGAACACTATGAAAACTTCGTCCCAGACTCTTGGCGCCCGAGGGGAGCAGGAGGCTTGCAATTATCTTGTCGGAGAGGGCCACAGGATTCTCCGGCGCAACTGGCGTGCCGGCCATCTTGAGCTGGATGTGATTTCCGTCTGCGGAGGCACGCTGCATATAGTTGAGGTCAAGACCCGTACCGAAGGGGCTCCGGTGCCTCCGGAGTTCAACGTGGGCCGCGACAAGAGGCGCCACATGGTCGGCGCCGCGCAGGATTTCCTGCATTCCGATTCATGCCCGCCCGGAGTCGGTGAGGTTCAGTTCGATGTGCTGAGCGTTGTCTTTACTGATGGCGGCCCGGTTATTGAATACTATCCGTCGGCTTTCGTGCCGGTTTACACCGGAGGGGGAGTCAACTTTAGATAACAATGGCTAATTCGCAATTAATTAGTATATTTGCACCGTGAAGCACTTCGTGTACAATCCGGAAACCCTGAGTTACGAAGAGCAGCAGCTGCCGTGGTGGCGTGCGGCTCTGCGTTATTTTGTGATGGCCGTGGGTACCGTTGCCGTGGTGGGAGGTGTGTACTGGTTCTATTTCGCCTATCTTGGCAAGGACCTTCCCAAGACCGCCATCCTCCGCACCCGCAACGACGCATGGCAGTCCAAGATTGGCGTCGTGCGTCACAAACTGGAGGTGTACGAATCCGTTCTGGGCGATGTAGAGGCCCGCAACGACTTGGTATACAGGTCGATATTTGCGCTCGACCCCATTCCCGACACCACTTTTGCCGATTCTTCAGGCAACGCCATGCTCGCCCTCGACCGGCGTCTGGACTGGGTGTCCGGGCGGATAGGGGTGCAGCTGACCTCGCTCGGCGAGGTGGCCCTGGTGGCCAAGGAGGCCGGCGATATCGTCTCCCACATTCCGGCGGTGCCTCCTTTGCTCCCCAAGAAGGGGACGTATCACCTTTCAAGCCCTTTCGGCACCAGGACCGACCCTGTTTACGGCGGCACCGCCAGGCACATGGGGCAGGATTTCGCCTCGCACATAGGCAATCCGGTTTATGCTACCGGGGACGGTGTCGTGGAAAAGGTGGACTTCAAGTACAACGGCTACGGCAACGAGGTCGTCATCAACCACGGTTTCGGTTACAAGACGCGCTACGCTCACCTCAATACGGTTGACGTAGGCGTTGGGCAGCCCCTCCGTCGCGGCGACAAGATAGGGGAGGTCGGCAAGTCGGGCAAGGCTACCGGGCCGCACCTTCACTACGAGGTGCTGTTCAGGGGCAATCAGGTTAACCCCATGAGTTTCATGGACATGGACATGCCGGTCGACGAGTACCGGGCCATGATAGGAAAACGCAATTCGGAAATTCTTACCGGGCCGCCGTCAGCCTCCGCGCTGGGCGAGCGCCAGAAAAAACAGGGAACAGGTGGCAGGAAATAAACGCAAATACGAGTTGGACCTGCGCAGTTTCGACGTGCGCAAGGCGGGTTCGCATGTGGCGGCGACGCTGTGGACCGTCGTCAAGTTCGTGCTCACGGTCGTGTCGCTCACGGTCGTGGGCTATGCCGTATTCGCCCTCGTGTACAGCACTCCGGAAGAGAAACGTCTCCGCGCCGAAAACAAGGCATACGAGGCCCTGTACCCCGGGCTGGTACCCAAAATCGACGAGATAGGCCGGGACATCGAGCGTCTCAGCCGCAAGGACGACATCATCTACAAAGACATATTCCACTCCGAGCCTCCGCAGGGAGACCCGGTCTCTTCCATGGGCATTTTCTTCGGCAGCGACTCGATACCGGATTCCAAACTGGTGTTCTATACCGCCGAAAAGGCGGACCGGCTCATTGCGGACGCCGTTTCGGTGGACAGCCTGTTCGCCCGGATAGCCTCCGCGCTGCGCACTCCGGGGCTGGTCCTGCCGCCCATGCGCCTACCGCTCGACACCCTGAGCTACACCCAGGTGGGAGCCGGCACCGGCATCAAGACCAACCCGTTCTATACCACCGACGCCCATCACAACGGCGTCGACTTCATAGTCTCCGAGGGCACTCCCGTCTATGCGGCGGCGGACGGAATCGTGAGCGGCGTGGTACGTTCCCGCAAGGGTGACGGCAATACCGTAACCATCAGGCATCCCGGCTCTTACGTAACGCGGTACAGCCATCTGAGGGAGATTCTCGTGCAGCAGGGGCAGAGCGTCCGGTGCGGCCGCACCATCGGCACGGCGGGCATGTCGGGCAATTCATACGCCCCGCACCTGCATTACGAGGTGCTGCGCGACTCCCTTGTCCTCGACCCGCTGAGCTACATCTTCGCTACCGTCACTCCGCAGGAGTATTCCAACATGGTCTACATGGCCCAGCACACCAGACAATCAATGGATTAATCAATATGGAAAAACTGTTCTACTCTATCGGCGAGGCCTCCGAGGCCATAGGCGAATCGGTCTCCCTCGTACGTTTCTGGTCCAATTCTTTCCCAAAGCTTCTCAAGCCCAGGCGCAACGCAAAGGGCAACCGCCAGTTCACGGCCGACGACATCGAGACCCTCAAGCAGATACACTATCTCGTGAAAGAGAAGGGTCTCACGCTGGAAGGCGCCGAACGCCAGATGCAGGCCGAAAGGGCTTCGGTCAGCAAGTCGGTGAAGGCGCTTGAATCACTGCGCGAAATCCGCACCCAACTTATGGAAATAAAGAATTCCTTATAAGCAAAAAAATACCTATCTTTGCCCTTCTTGAAATTCGAATGATATAATATATGGCCACTACCAAGAAATCAATCAAAAAGATCGGGACGCCGATCGACCAAAGGGAAACTTTTGTCTCCCTGCAGAAAAACTTTGCCGACTCCGAGTCCAACACCGAGGAGAAGCTCCGCATCCTCTACGACCTCCAGAATGCCGACAACAACATCGACAAGCTCGTTCAGCTCCGCGGCGAACTTCCTGCAGAGGTGTCCGAGCTCGAGGGCCAGGTGGAATCCTGCAACGCCCGCATCGAGTCCCTGGAGCAGATAATTGCCCAGTACAACGACAATATCGCCGCCATGAACGAGGATATCGTCTCCCTGGATGCTGAAATCGAGCGCTACCGCTCCCAGCTGGAGAAGATTTCCAACTCCCGCGAGTTCGATTCCATCAACAAGGAGCTCGAGAACCTCGGCATCCTTCGCAAAATCGACGAGAAGAAAATCGGCGAAAGCCGCGACGCCATCGCTGACAACAAGGCTGCGATAGAGAACGTCAAGACCAAGCTCGACGTCCTCGCAATCGACCTTGAGGCCAAGAAAGAGGAGCTCGCCCGCATCGTGGAATCCACCGCAAAGGAGGAAAAGGTTCTCACCCAGACCCGCGACGGCCTTGCAGAGAAGCTCGACGAGCGCACCCTCAGCGCATACAACCGCATCCGCGCCAGCGTCCACAACCACCTTGCAGTGGTGACCGTATTCAACGGCGACTCCTGCGGCGGCTGCTTCAACACCGTCACGCCCCAGCGCCTCATCGACATCGCTTCCGGCAAGAAGCTTGTCATCTGCGAGCATTGCGGCCGCATCATCGTAGCCACTCCTTCCGCAGAGTAGCGTATGCCCGAGCCCAAGACTCCTCGCAAGAAGCCGCAGACTGCAAACCTTGAGTCCCTCGGCCTTGAGATGGGCAACAAGCCCCCTCAGGCCCTGGACGTCGAGGAAGCGGTCCTCGGCGCCATGCTGCTGGAGGCCTCCTGCGTAGACCTCGCCATGGAGGAACTGTCCGCTGCGTGCTTCTACGACCAGCGGCACCGCATGATATTCGAGGCCATGGGCTCCCTGGTGATAGACCACATCTCGGTCGACATCATCACCGTCAGCAACCGCCTCAAGGAGAAGGGCAACCTGGAGACCGTGGGCGGTCCCGCCGTGCTTGCCGCCCTGTCGGAGAAGGTGGGCAGCGCCGCTCACATGGAGTATTACGTCAAGATACTTAAGCAGAAGAGCATACAGCGCGACCTCATTACCGCCTCGTACGACATACTCCGGGACGCCTACGACGAGTCCGTCGGAGTCGACGACCTCATCGACAAGGCCCAGACCAAGATATACGACGCCATCCAGAGCAACGTCCGCAAGGAGGTCCAGGATATCAGCAGCATCATCAACGATGCCATGAACGATATCCAGGAGCAGCAGAGTTCCGAGGGCCTGAGCGGCGTGCCGTCCGGTTTCGTGAGCATCGACCGCATAACCAACGGCTGGCAGCGCTCCGACCTCATAATCCTTGCCGCACGTCCTTCCGTGGGTAAGACGGCGTTCGCGCTGAACCTTGCCCGCAACGCTGCCGTGGACCATCACATTCCCGTGGCGGTCTTCTCTCTGGAAATGTCCAGTAAGCAGCTCGTCAAGCGCCTCATGACCAGCGAATCTGGCCTCAGCGCAGACAAAATCAAGGGCAGCGTGAAGATGGAGCCATACGAGTGGGAGCAGCTGGAGTTCAAGCTCCGCGGCCTCTCCAAGGCGCCTTTCTACATCGACGACACTCCCGGCATGCAGATTATGGAGTTCCGCACCAAGGCCAAGAACCTCGTGAAGAACAAGGGCGTACGCCTCATCGTGGTGGACTACCTTCAGCTGATGCAGGGGCCCGTGGAACTCAAGGGCATGCGAGAGCAGGAGGTTGCGGCAATATCCCGTACCCTCAAGGCTACGGCCAAGGAGCTCGACATACCCATCATCGCCCTCTCGCAGCTGTCCCGCCAGGCTGTCACCCGTGCGGGCAGTGCAGGCAAGCCGTTGCTCAGCGACCTTCGCGAGTCAGGCTCCATCGAGCAGGACGCCGACATGGTAATCTTCATACACAGACCGGATTACGTCGGCCTGAGCGAGAACCTGGAAGACCGCGAGAAGACGCAGATAATAATAGCCAAGCACCGTAACGGAGAGACCCGCGACATCGACATGATTTTCAAGAGCGAGCAGATTCGCTTCCTGGAAATGGACGAGGCCCTCGACAGCCTCGCCGACCGCAGCGTTCCCTCCGGCATGAATGCGGACGACCCGTACACCTCAGGCTCCGCCTATGGCGGATTCGCCACCCCCACAGAGTTTTAATGGAAGAAATAACCCACAAAGGCAGGATTACTGCCATCGATCCGGAGATAACCACGATAGAAATCATCTCCGAGTCCGCCTGTTCCTCTTGCCATGCCAAGGGGCTCTGCAGCCTGGGCGACGCCAAGGTGAAGGAAATCCAGGTGCGCACCAGCGCATGGACGCCCCGCAAGGTCGGCGACGAGGTCGAGGTTGCCCTGCGCAAGGCCATGGGCTACAAGGCCGTGTTCATCGCCTACGGCCTTCCGCTCGTGGTGCTGTTCGCGGCCCTCATGATACTCAACGCCATAGGGCTGGGAGAGCTCTACGCCGGCCTGGGAGCCATAGGCGCAGTGCTTGTGTGCTACCTTGTCATCTTCCTGTTCCGCAATAAGTTAAGCAAAGAATATACATTTTACCTGAAATGACCAACACTATCATCTGGACCGTCGTGATTCTTACGGTTCTCGGCCTTCTGCTGTCCCTGGTGCTCTTCTGGGTGGCCAGGAAGTTCAAGGTTGAGGAGGACCCCAGGATTGACGACATTGAAAAAACTCTTCCCGGCGCCAATTGCGGCGGCTGCGGATTCGCCGGATGCCGTGCCTTCGCCGACGCCGCCGTCAAGGCGGGCAACCTCGACGCGAACTACTGCCCCGTGGGCGGCGCCGAGGTTATGAAGAAGGTCGCCGCCATCCTGGGGTGCGAGGTACGCGAAGCCGCTCCTCTTGTGGCGGTCGTCCGCTGCAACGGCACCTGCGACGCCCGTCCCCGCATCAACATCTACGAGGGTGAGCAGAGCTGCAAAGTCAAGGCGGCCCTGTACGGAGGTGACACCGGCTGTCTGTTCGGCTGTCTCGGATGCGGCGACTGCGTTGCGGCCTGCCAGTTCGGAGCCCTGAGCATGGATTCCGTCACCGGCCTTCCAGTGGTCGACGAATCCAAGTGTACCGCCTGCGGCAAATGTGCCGCCGCTTGTCCCAAGCGCGTCATCGAGCTTCGTCCGAAGGGCCCCCGCGGCATGCGCATGTACGTTTCCTGCATAAACAAAGACAAGGGCCCGGTCGCGAAGAAGTCCTGTTCCTCCGCCTGCATAGGCTGCGGAATCTGCGAAAAGACCTGCCAGCACGGCGCAATCACCATTGCCGACAACGTGGCATGGATAGATCCTGCGAAGTGCAAGCTCTGCCGCGAGTGCGAGGCCATGTGTCCCGCCGGCGCCATTCACGGGGTGAATTTCCCCAAGCCGCTCGACAAGGAAGCGGTGAAGAAGCGCATCGCCGACCGCAAGGCCAAGGCTGCAGAAGCCGCGAAAGCCGCGGCCGAAGCAGTGAAGGCTCCCGTCCAACCCGAGGTTAAAAAGGAGGAAAGCAATGGGTAAACTGACATTCTCCATCGGCGGCATCCATCCGCACGACAACAAGATTGCGCGCGAGCGCAAGATAGAAGTACTGCCCCTGCCCGACAGGGTGTATGTATCGATGTTCCAGCATCTTGGCGCAATGGCCAAACCCATCGTCGCAGTGGGTGACACCGTCAAGGCGGGCCAGGTCATCGCAGAGCCCGGCGGCTTCATTTCCGCCTACATACATTCGCCCGTGAGCGGAACCGTCCGCAGCATAGGCCCCCGCAAGGACCTTGCGGGCTTCATGCAGATGCACATAGAGATTGAAGTGCAGGGCGACGAATGGGCCGAGGGCATCGACCTCAGCCCCGAGCTCGTCACCGACATACCAGAAGACAAGGCTTTCATCCTCGACCGCATCAAAATGAACGGCGTCGTGGGTCTTGGAGGAGCCACCTTCCCCACGCATGTCAAACTCAATCCGCCGCCCGGAAAGACAGCCGAGTGCCTCATTCTCAACGGCGCCGAGTGCGAGCCCTTCCTCACCAGCGACTACCGCATCCTGCTCGAAAGGACCGACGAAATCGTTGTCGGCGCCGCCATCATGCAGAAGGTCCTGGGAGGCTGCCGCTGCGTAATCGGCATCGAGGAGAACAAGCCTGAGGCCATTGCAGCTGTACGCGCGAGCGTCGCCCGCCTCGGATACAAGTCCATGGAGGTTGCAGTGCTCCGCAAACGTTATCCGCAGGGAGGCGAAAAGCAGCTCATCGACGCCGTGATGCACCGTCAGGTGAAGTCCGGCGGGCTGCCCATCGACGTAGGCGCCGTGGTGCAGAACGTCGCCACGTCACTTGCCGTATACGAGGCCGTCCAGAAGAACAAGCCCTTGGTTACCAATACCTTGACAGTTACGGGCGAGGGCCTTGCCCCCGAGGCTCAGCACAACTACCTCTTCCGCATCGGCGTCCCACTGTCGTTCATTGCACAGTACGCCGGCGGCGTGCCCGAGGGCACCGTCAAGATTGTGAGCGGCGGCCCCATGATGGGCAAGGCCATCGCAAATCTGGACGCCACCACCGTAAAGGGTTCCTCGTCGATTCTGTACCTGTCGGAGAACACCCTCCGCAAAGCGGAAGGCCCCTGCATCCGCTGCGGCCGCTGCGCCGACGCATGCCCCATGGGCCTGGAGCCTTTCCTTCTCAAGAGTCTCTACAAGGCCGGCGACATCGCCGCCCTGGAGCAGAATGCTGCGCAGGACTGCATCGAATGCGGCTGCTGCCAGTACAGTTGTCCGTCTTATATCCCCCTGCTCGACAACATCCGTATGGCCAAGGGCCAGGTGATGGGCGTCATCAGGGCCCGAAACGCCAAAAAATAACCTATGGACAAAGTGATAGTTTCCCCGTCGCCGCACGTTCATTCTCCTGCTTCCACAAACAGGATAATGCTCGATGTGTGTATCGCACTCATGCCGGCGATTATAGTTTCGATACTGTTCTACGGCTGGTCCGAGCTTCTGGTCCTTGCCGTGAGCGCCGCGGGCTGCGTGTGTCTCGAGTGGCTCATAGCCACATTCCTCATGAAGCGCCCCGAGCTGTTCAGCGGCTCCTCGGCCCTCGTCACCGGCCTGCTTCTCGCCATGAACCTGCCTTCCACCACTCCCTGGTGGGTGGTTCTCATCGGCGCAGTGGTTGCAATCGGCGTGGCCAAGATGTCCTTCGGCGGACTCGGCCAGAACCTTTTCAACCCGGCCATCACGGCCCGCGTATTCCTGCTTATATCCTTCCCGGTATACATGACCAACTGGGCGATGCCGAATGGCTTCATCACCAGTGTCGATGCCGTATCCGGCGCCACGCCGCTCGGCATCATCAAGGAAGGCATCAAGTCGGGTCTCCCCATTCCCGAGATTCTTTCGCAGAACAACCTTGATGCGATGTCCATAATCCGCGACATCGGCGGCTCGGGCGGCGAGATATCGGCCATCGCGCTCGTCGTCGGCTTCTGCTACCTCCTTATCCGCAAGGTCGTCAAGCCCTGGATTCCCCTGAGCATCCTCGGTACCATCGCGCTTATTTCTTTCGTATTCAACCTCATCGACCCCGCACACTTTACCGGTCCCAACTTCAACCTCATCACCGGCGGTGTTCTCCTCGGTGCCTTCTTCATGGCCACCGACTACGTCACCTCGCCTATGAGCACCTGGGGCGGAGTCATCTTCGGCGTCGGTATAGGTTTGATAGTGATGATGATACGCTACTTCGGCTCCTACCCTGAGGGCATGTCGTTCGCCATCCTCATCATGAACTGCTTCGTGCCCCTGCTCAACAGGGCATTCCACCAGAAAAAATACGGGAGGGCTTAATTATGGCAGCACAGTCTAATCTCAAGAACATGGCTCTGAGCCTTACGCTCGTATGCCTCGTCTGTTCCGCCCTTCTGGGCGGCGTTTACGCCATGACAAGCGGCCCCATAGCGGACGCACAGGCGGCCAAGACCTCCTCTTCCATCGCCCGCGTGCTTCCGGAGTTCTCCGTTCAGCCCGAGCAGAAGAGCGTCAGCGTCGACGGCACCGAATATACTTACTACAGCGTTCCCGGTTCCGGCATCGCGGTGATTTCGACCGTGGGCGGCTTCGGAGGCCCCCTCACGCTGATGGTCGGCATCGACGAGGCCGGTCTCGTGGTCAACACCGTGGTTCTCTCCCACAGCGAGACTCCCGGTCTTGGCGCCAAGTGCGCCGAGGAGTCCGCTTTTACCGAGCAGTTCAAGGGCTGGAATCCCGCACAGAAGGTGCTTGCCGTCCGCAAGGACGGTGGCGAGGTCGATGCCATCACCGCATCCACCATCACTTCCCGGGCCTACAGTGCGGCCATTGCAAATGCGTATAAAGTTTATCTTAATCTGAAGGGCGATGAGTAAGTTAGGTCTGATTACTAAGGGCTTCCTCAAGGAGAACCCTACTTTCGTGCTGGTGCTCGGCATGTGTCCGACACTCGCCACCACCACTTCCGCCATGAACGGCCTGGAAATGGGCCTTGCGACCATGTTCGTGCTCATTCTCAGCAATATAGTCATTTCTCTGATTGCTCCCGTAGTGCCCGACAAGGTGCATATCCCGGTGTATATCGTGGTCATTGCAACCTTCGTCACTTTGCTTCAGCTGCTCATGCAGGCCTACGTCCCCGACGTGTACGACACCCTCGGCCTGTTCATCCCGCTGATTGTCGTGAACTGCATCGTGCTTGGCCGCGCGGAGGCTTTCGCCAGCAAGAACAGCGTGGGTGATTCCGCTCTCGACGGCATAGGCATAGGCCTCGGATTCACCGTTACCCTTACCATCATCGGCATCGTGCGCGAGATTCTGGGCAGCGGCTCCGTTTTCGGCTGGAAGTTCATATCCGGCGACGGTATCCTCGCCTTCGTGATGGCTCCTGGCGCATTCCTTGTGCTGGGGTATCTTATGGTATTGTTCAACAAATTGGCTAAGAGGTAGTTATGGAATATTTGCTCATTATCGTATCTGCGATATTCGTAAATAATATCGTCCTTGCCCAGTTCCTTGGAATCTGTCCGTTCATGGGCGTCTCCAATAAGCTGAGTACGGCTGCCGGCATGTCGGGTGCAGTGGCTTTCGTCATCACGCTTGCCACCGTTGTCACTTATCTTATCAACAAGTTTCTCCTTGTGCCCTTCGGCCTTGAGTTCCTGCAGACCATCGCTTTCATCCTGGTCATAGCGGCTCTTGTGCAGATGGTGGAGATTGTGCTCAAGAAGATAAGCCCCTCGCTGTATCAGGCTCTGGGTATCTTCCTCCCTCTGATTACTACAAACTGCGCCGTCCTCGGTGTGGCCATTACTGTGGTTACCAAGGAATTCACCTTTGGCAGCGCGGCTCCCCACATGCTGAACCTCGCCCAGTCGACCGTGTATGCTTTCGCCACTTCGCTCGGCTACGGTCTCGCCATGGTGTTGTTTGCAGGGCTTCGCGAGCAGCTTGCCCGCAGCAATGTCCCCGCTTCGTTCAAGGGCCTTCCCATCGCCTTCATCACCGTCGGCATCATGGCAATGGCATTCCTCGGTTTCTCCGGCATAGTGTAATATGTCTGTCAGAGTCGGTCAGGGTTTCGATGTCCATCGGCTGCAGGAAGGCTTGCCGATGTGGCTTTGCGGCGTACGTGTGCCGTCGCCCGTGGGCTTTGTGGCCCATTCCGACGGCGATGTGGCGATACACGCCCTGTGCGACGCCCTGCTCGGGGCCCTGGCTCTCGGCGACATAGGGCATCTTTTCCCCGACACTTCAGAGGAATTTGCAGGTATAGACAGCAAGATTCTGCTGTCGCGAGTGCTTGCACTGGTCCGTTCCGAGGGCTGGGATATTGTCAATGCCGACATAACCATCGCCCTCCAGGCTCCCAAGATAGCTCCTTATGTGCAGCAGATGCGCCAGACCCTCGCAGGGGTATGCGGCACAGACCTGTCTGCGATAAGCGTAAAAGCCACTACGACAGAGCGTTTGGGCTTCGTCGGCAGGGGAGAGGGCTGTGAAGTTTGGGCAATTGTGCTGATTGAGCAAAAATAATTTTGCTTTTTTGCAAAAGAATTGTACCTTTGCAGTCCCAACATTGAGATATGGTGTAATGGTAGCACTACAGATTCTGGCTCTGTCAGTGAGGGTTCGAGTCCTTCTATCTCAACTAAATCGCCGGTCTCGTGGCCGGCGATTTTTTTGTATGAAACGTTTTCTCCTGTTTTCCCTTGCGGCCCTGGCCCTGTTTGGCTGCAGGCGTCCCGATTCCCGTTTCTGGAAAGGCGCCGATATAGGATGGGCCACTGAGATGGAGGCCGGCGGCCTGGAATTCCGCAACGCCGCGGGCGAGGTGCGTGAGTGTACCGCGCTCATGAAGGAACTCGGGCTCGACGCCGTCCGTTTCCGCGTGTGGGTGGACCCTTCGGCCCACGGTGGCTGGAATGGCGTAGAGGACCTTCTGGTGAAGGCCTCGCGTGCCAGGGACCTTGGCATGGCGGTGATGGTTGACTTTCACTACAGCGACTTCTGGGCAGACCCAAAGAAGCAGAACATTCCGGCCTCGTGGAGCGGCAAGCCTTATGAGGAGGTCCGGGACAGTCTCGCAGCTCACACCCGTTATGTGCTCGGAAGGCTCAAGGAAGCAGGCGTGGAACCACTCTGGGTGCAGGTGGGAAACGAGACCTCCCATGGTTTCCTTTGGAGCGTCAAGGGGGACTGGTGGGGCGACCCTGTACCTGACGAGAACGGCAATGTCGTGATAACGGAGAGCATCGGTCACCTTGAGCGCAATCCCAGGCAGTACGCGGGCCTTTTCGCGGCCGGATACGATGCGGTGAAGGATGTTTTTCCTTCAGCCAAGGTCATAGTGCATCTGGACAACGGTTTCTGGCAGCCGCTCTACGACAGCAACCTTGACACCCTTTCCAAGTATGGCGCCCGCTGGGATATAGTGGGGATGTCCCTCTATCCATATTGGGCCCTCGATTCGGGGCTTGAGACCGACGAAGACGAGGCAATCGACCATTGCTTCGCCAACATCGATCATGTGTACGAAAAATACGGTACGCCCGTGATGATAGTGGAGACTGGTTTCGAGGTCGACGAGGAACATCCCGAGGTGATGGAGAAAGGGCGCCGTCAGCTTCGGCGCATAATTACGCAGGCCCGCAGGAGCGGCAAGTGCCTTGGCGTGTTCTACTGGGAACCCGAATGCCGCCCCGGCCAGTACCGTCTCGGAGCCTTCACCTCCGACGGCCGTCCCACCGTCATAATGGACGCCTTTTCAGATTAGCCGCCGCTCAGTCGCCTCGTTTTGGCAGTCGCCCCCGGGTGCGCAGGGCTTCGTTGATTATCCATTGCAGCTGGCCGTTGATGCTGCGGAACTCGTCCGCAGCCCAACGTTCCAGCGCGTCCATGGTATCGGCGTCGATACGCAAGACAAAGCTCTTCGTGCCCTCTTTGTCTTTGGCCATAGGCTAATACAGGCTACCTGAATTTACAACAGGCTGGGCGGGCTCGTCTCCGCAGAGCACGACCAGGAGGTTGCTGACCATTGCGGCCTTGCGCTCTTCGTCAAGATTCACCACACCCTCGTCCTTGAGTTTGTCGAGGGCCATTTTCACCATGCTCACGGCACCGTCGACTATCTTCTCGCGTGCGGCGATTATGGCGTCAGCCTGCTGGCGGCGCAGCATGACGGCGGCAATCTCCGGGGCGTAGGCCAGATAATTGATGCGGGCCTCTGTTACGTGCATGCCGGCCATGGACAGGCGGTCGTTGAGGGTGCGGACGAGTTCTTCGTTTATCTGGTCGGCGTTGCTGCGCAGGGTGAGTTCGTCGGCGTTGTCGGGATTGTCGTATGAGTAGCATCCCGCAACCTGGCGGAGCGCAGCGTCGCTCTGAACGCGGACGAAGTTTTCGAAAGCCTGGGACAGCTGTCTTGCAGAGACTCCGGCCTTACCTGCCACTGATGGTGCAAGCGACTGGCTGTCAATTTCAAAGAGGGCCTTATAAGTATCTTTGAGCCGCCATACCAGCACCATTCCTATCATCACCGGGTTGCCGGACTTGTCGTTAACCTTTATGGGGTCGGGATTGAGGTTGCGGGCTCTCAGGCTGACGGACTTCTTGCTCATGAGAGGGTTAACCCAGAAGAATCCGGTGCGGGTGAAGGTGCCGCGATACTTGCCGAAGAATACCAGCACCTTAGCTTCGTTGGGTTCCTGTTTGATGAAACCGTTGCAGAAAAGTGCCAGAAGCATCAGCAGAATCATGCCCGGGATGACGAGCATGTCGTTCGTCTCGGGACCATACACGCAGCAGCAGAGTGCTACGGCCAATATGGCCAGAAACATGAGCAGGGCGACGAAGCCATTGAGTACCAAGCCTTTGTAGTCGAATTCCTTGTTTTCCATGACGTAATATTTAAAATAATATCATTTTGATATCACAAAGTAAGGGATTATTTTTGAATAATGCAAGGGCTCGGGGTGGAAAAGTGCATTCATGGATTATTGCGTTAGTTCTTCTTTTTGGGTATATTTGCAACTCCGACATCAAAAGAACAACATATTATGAAGAAATTAAGTATCATGCTTGCCGCCCTCGTGGCTTTCGCCGGATGCGGGAACCAGAGCGGCAACAAATCCTCCGAGGGCGAAGGTTCCCAGGAGGGCGCTGCAGAAAACACACAAATCGAAACACTTGCAATGAAACAACTGGAACATCTTCCCGACGAGCCTGTATTCGACATCGTCACCTCCCTCGGCACCATCCGCGTGAAGCTTTACTCCGACACTCCCAAGCATCGTGACAATTTTGCCAAACTCGCGCTGAACGGCTTCTACAACGGCCTTCTTTTCCACCGTGTCATCAAGGACTTCATGATTCAGGGTGGCGACCCTCTCACCAAGAATCCCGAAAACGCTCCCAAATTCGGCACTGGCGGTCCCGGCTATCAGATTGAGGCTGAAATACTTCCCAATCATCATCACAAGAAGGGCGCACTCGCAGCCGCCCGCAAAGGCGACCTGGCCAACCCCATGAAGGAATCCAGCGGCTCCCAGTTCTACATCGTTCAGAGCGAGGCTGGCTGCAGCCACCTCGACGGCGAGTATACCATCTTCGGCGAAACGCTTGAGGGCTTTGACGTTATCGACAAGATTGCAGCCCTCCCCACCGACGCGCGAGGTCTTACACAGACTCCCGTACGCATCGTTTCCGTCAAATTGGTCGACGAACTCGAGTAGTTTGGCACAGGCTTTGCTATAAATTTAACCGAATAGTTTTTTCATAGGTTAAATTTTAGGTTAGAATTGCAAGCGCCCCGCGTCGAGAGATGCGGGGCGTGTTGTTTTGTGCAAATGTAAATGCACATTGTCTTTCCGAGTCGGTTGCCGCAGTTTTGAATCGTGTTATCTTCCTATTGCAGTCTCGGTGGTCCGGCAAACGGGCAAGGTGTCGAAATTGGGCCGACACCGTGCCCGCCAACATGGCGTAGAAGGCCCTGCGAGGCTTTTGGCCGGGCAAGGTACCCCGCAAATACTCGCACCTTGCCCGATTGGTGGGCAAAAACATCTGACTTCTCAGGAAGATTGTCAATGCCGCCGGGGCCAAGATAGTCGTATCCTCCTCCTGGCGTGACCTGGGAATGGAGAAACTCCGTAAGGTTTGGGTGGAGAACAACATGCCGGGGGAGCTGATTGGCACCACACCGATATGGGTCCTGACCAAGGTCGACGCCATCAGGCAATGGCTCGAGGACCACCCTTGCTGGCTTTTTGCCGTGCTTGATGATTCCGAGCTTGACGTTCCGAACTTGGTCAAGACCAATCCGTATACCGGTCTCACTGAGGAAGAAGCTGAGAAGATAATTAAGATACTCGTTGGTGTGGGAATATATTGAGACATTAAATTCGGCTTGTGGCAAATAATTTGCAGATTAGTTTAAAATAAAGTATGTTTGCAGAAAAAGACACTATATGTGCACTATAACATTAACATATGACAAGAACAATGCGCTGGCGAGGCGTAAACTCGCGGCCTTGCTTAAGACCGGCTTGTTTGAACAGGGCGAAGTGAAAGATGCCTCTTCCACTTCGCACGACCCTGCAGTTGCTGCTCATAAGCAGGAAGTCCAAGAGTTCTTGTATGGGTCTAGAGTTCTCGCCTCGAAGGCTTTTGCCAAGCATCTATGAATTTCCCCATTCCTGGGGAAGGGCTCAAAGTCCATCCAGCGATTATCGTATCAAATGATGAGCTTCAGCTGAATGAGGGCTTTGTCTATGTTGTTATGGTGTCATCACAAGATTTTGCCTATAGTCGTCAGTACTCATATCCTTTGTCGGACGAAATGCTGACCTGCAAACTGGATAAACCAAGTTGGGTAAAGAGTCAGTTGGTTGCAGCCGATGTTGAGACGTCCGTTCTCCGGCGTCTCGGATCTGTAAAAGAAGAATTCTTCAACGACATTGTCGACAAATAATAGAGTCTATCTTTTAGTCAGTTATCTGTAGAGGACGTCCTGGAACAGAGTCGGTGAAACGGGGAATCTACTAAGCATATTTGCGCAACTTACGCAGAATACGCACCTTTATTTTTCCACGTTTCGCACAGGAGAGATCTGCAGCCGCATTGCAAAAGTTTCTCCATGGTTTCTCGAAAAATTAGAAATCGCCAGAACAACATCTTAAATATCAGCCAAGTACAAATTTTTAATTAAATTTTAGGTTAGAATTGCAAGCACCCCGCGGGCAGAGTGCGGGGCGTGTTGTTGTATGGCGGTAATCACTTATAAATCATAAGCTTATAAGGGGTAGTGCCATCTTGTTATCATTTGTTTTCAAGGCTATTTCCGTGAATATGGCAAATTTGGGAGCGTTACTGTCCTCTACCAGGTCGCGCACGTCGTGGAAAACCAGATTCTGAGCATTGATGGCACCGCATGCCAGCAGCAGTGTAGCAAGAAGAAGTATGGTTCTTTTCATGGAATATGGTGTTATTGTGTCACCGGATCTGCGGGCTTGTCCTCCGTGCGGATGAATATGTAGGTCTCGGAATTATAGACGTCGAGGCGGCCGTCTGTGCGGCTGAACTTGAGTTCACCGCCTTCACAGCTCCAGTAATCCTCATATTTGAGCGGTATGACGAGGCTGCCGTCAGGACCGACTACACCCAATGGACCGTTTTCTTCCTTACGGACCAGCCATTCGCCTTGAGGATACGTCCACGCGTACACGCAGGGCTGAAGCACTTTGCCGTCGAAGCTGACCATTCCGACTTTTTCGGACTTGTACATCGCGGCCACGTGCGAATCGAGGTTCCAACTGCTCACCCCATCATAATCAAAGGGTATCCGTATGCGGCCGTCGTAGCCGGCTGCTCCGGCGCACACATTTCCCTTTTTATCCAGACAGGACAGGAAAATAATGTCGTATTCTGCCCAGAAGTCAAAGATACGGTCGTATTTCTGCTCGATGATTTGTTTGCCGGCGGTGTCAATGACTCCCCAGGAGTATCTGCTCTCGTCCGGAATGATGTCCTTGCGGCCGTCCCCTTCGAATACGGAGCCGTAAATCGGAGCCTCGGTCACGGCATACCGTTCACCGCCCAAGTCGCGCCATGCGGAATAAGCCTTCTTGTTCACGGCTAAAGCCTTCATCTCATTGAGAATCTTCACCGGATCCACCGAGAGCGACTTCATGTCCGGATTGGCATATCCGGCAATTTCTGCACGCGCAGACTCGGCTTCCTTGAGCGCTTCTTTCAGCTGATCCGCCATTTCCGGGTGATCCTTCATCATCTGCCTGATGGCGGCGATGTTCTCGTCGAACTGGTTAAGGTTTCCCGGCGTAGCAGCATTCACCTGCATCTGCATAAACTCTTCCGTAAACGTTTTGAGGTCCCGGTAGAGCGGTGAGTCTTCCGACAGGGAATCTTCGCGGAGCAGTATATACTGCTTTAAGGTATTCAGGTTGTCGGCGCCGCCCGTCGCCGCGTAGTTAAGCGCGGTGATGTTCATCCATTGCACGTCCTGTGCCCCGGCAGTCAGGCCGAGCAGGATAGATAAAGTTGTGATTATAAACCGTTTCATGATCATCTGTGTTTAGGGGAGAAGCCACCGGCGGAGACACTGAAGAGGCCGCCGCTGTTGTAGGTTGCCATTAACTTGCGCCGCGAGATTTTTCCGGCCTGATGGATCTCGTCCGTGAGTTTGAATACGCCGTTGAAGTCGGTCGAGCGGCTCGTGATATTGCGCTGGTGCAGGTTGCCGGCGCCGTCGCGGACCCATCCGCCGTGCCGCTGGCTGTCTGTGGTCTCGATCAGCTTGCCCTGCCGTGCCTTCATCGCCAAATCCAGCGGACCGGCGATCTTGAGTGCCTTGCCGAGTTCGCCGTAACCGGAATAATCCAGTATCTGCTCAAGCGCGCCGGTCCAGGAAACGTCGGCGCCCAGCTGGCCCATGACATTGTCGATGAATCCCTTGACGGCGGCATTGTCCGTTCCGGTCGCCTTGACGGGCTGTCCGGTCATCTGGCTTTCATAATCGGCCCAGACTTTCTCCCAGAACTTCGTCTCGGTGTCCAGGTCCATACCCAGCTGCCCGTCCACGAGACCTACACGGATTGTACCGGAGGGCAGGTTGATATCGAAAGTGAAATCACTGAGGCCGCCGATTGCGTTTTTCGGGAATTCCTTTTCGTCGCGCGCGTCGAATATCTGCTGGTAATAATCGTTGGCAGCAGCATTGGCGTCCCGCCAAGCCTCGTTCTTGAGCTTTGCTTCCAGTTGGAGAATCCTCTGCCGGGTTTCGTAGAGACCTTGTCCTGCAAGTGCCTTGGAGAAGAAGGTACCGCTATACTCCCCGTAAATATCGGAAAGGGTACGGAACCAGAAATATTTGGCGACATTGGGATCCAGGCAATACAGGGAATACCTGGACACGTCCGCCCACCATTCGGCCAGGATGGGCCGCACCGTGCTGTTGTAGTAATCCATATAGTGGCCCTGCTCCTCAGAAGCCTGGGGCGCGGTGATATTGTCCAGCACTTCGAGCGGCTGCGTTACGCCAACAAGGAGATGTAACGGACGGAAAATCCTTCTTTCGGTCCTCGCCCACAGCGAATCGCTCGCATCCGGATGCGCCTTAACCCAGGCATCCCACTCCTTCTCGCACTTCTTTCCCTGGGCTATGGCTGCAGCCTCGTGCCGTTTCTGCATGGAGAGGTACATATCATTATACTTCTTGCTGCTTGCTACGTCCGCAGATATCCATGTCTTCCAGCCAGAACAGAGCACGCCGTGGAAGGTATTCGTCTCCTCGTCGTACCCGCCGAACGTGTTTGTAATGGCATCCAGCCGGTATTTGTAGTAGCGTTCCAGCGCCCAGAGGCACCAGAATGCCCTGTCGTCCGGAATGTAGAAACCGTCCACGCCATACTTCATGCCAAGGGCGGCGGTAGTTTTTGCGTATCCGTTCTCGGTATATTTACGCACGACGGCGGGCAGTTTCAACTTGGCGGCAGCGGCCCTTCCGCGGGCATTCCCTTTCACGCTGGGGAGTTCCCGGGCAGTGTCATAGATTTTATCGGCATTTTCCGCCATTCCGTCGAGTCCCATGGCCATGATCAGGCCGATGGCCGGAGTTGCATCCATTGCCGCCTGGGATTTTCTCCAGGCAGACTCACTCTTTCTGGTGTACTGCTCGTCGTAGTTATTGTTAAGCCCCCGGTTGCTCTCCAGATTTCCTGCTCCAGTGGCCGTGAAATCGCCCTTCTCGCTCTCGAACTTCTCCGTGCGGCTCCAGGTGATGCCCTTGCGGATATTGTCCAGATTCTCCTCGGTAAATACAGATTCCACCAGGTTCAGGAAGTCGCCGTCGCGCTCGGCCGCCGCCATCTCGGCCGCATCAAGCTCCGTTAGGAGAGAGCTGAGCATAAGGGCGGAGTTCTGGTCGAAGTAGCCATACGAGATGGACTTGAAGAGGTAATCGGCCGCCTTGAAGGGGCTGTCCTTCTTCTTCTCCAGCAGGGCCTTGTAGAGCCATGCGCGACCGTCCTGCAGGCCGTTCGGCGTCATCTCCAGGATCTTGGGGACGATCTTGCGGGCCTGTTCCTCGTTGCCCATATCGAGATGGCACTCGATCTGTCCGTACAGGGCTTCGGCGTAATTAGGCTGATATTCCGACGATTTCTCGAAGTATTCGAGGGCATATTTGGGCTCGCCCAGCTCCAGGAGCATCGTGCCGGTGGTGTTCAGCATCGTCGGATGCGGATACACGCTGCAGCGGGCGATGGCGCTCTCGGCAAGTTCGCCGGTGATGGCGCCGGTGAAGAGAGCCCAGCCAAGGCTGTCGGCATATTGTATCACATTACGCTCAATCTGCTCTGCGGACTTGCCTTTGCATTGGGCGAGGAACCGCACCGTAGCGAGCTTTACGCCTTCCTGGGTAATCTCGCGGTCGATGCGCAGTTTCTTTTTGGGTGTTGCCTGTGGCAGAGAGGATGCCAACACGGGAGCGCTCACGCCCTGCCTTTCAGTAATGGAGATGCTTGCGAGGCTGACGCCGCAGGAAAGCTCGTCGGGTGTACCGCTGTCGGTCCAGGGCTTCGCGCATTTCGGCGGAGCGGGGAGAATGCTGGCCGGCGCGGCAGCGACACCGGAGCCGACGCGGGCACCATCCTTACCGGCAGAGCCGCCCATAGCTCCAAGGGCCATATTGACCATATCGTCGATGCTCATCCCTTCCGGAAGCTTCTCTCCCTTCAGGCTCTCGCGTATCTGTGCTTCCAGCGCGGCCCGGTCCATTCCAGCCATGGCCAGCGCATCGTCCGCGCTTATACCGGCGGCTGCGCCCATCCCGCTGCCGGAGGCGCCTTCCTTCCAGTCATTGCCGATGCAGAAGTACATGTTTGATGGGATGAAGGTGCTGAACGACAGCAGGCTCATGGGGCCGAGGCCTTCTCCGGCAACCGTGCCCAGATCGACGATGGAGACCTTGTCTGAATTGTAGTAGAAGGTGATGGTCGTGCCGTCAGCGGCGTACTCGTCGAAGTACCAGCCGTCCTTGCCGTTCACGCGGCAGCGGCCCTGGCGCACGAACTTCAGGCCGCCGTATGACGTGCCGCCTCCGGGCTGCGCAGTCCAGGTCTTTGCGGCCTCGTCGAGTATGTAGATGGCATTGTCCGTGGTCAGGGTGACAGCGTCCATCAACTGCATGTGAGTGCGACTCATCGAGACGCCGCCGCGGCTGGCAATCTCTATGGACATCTTTATCTTGTCTGTCTGAATGTCAGGATCGGAAACGGACTGCACGGAGCCGAGCTTCATGTAATACTTTCCGCTTTCCATCGCCTTTACGATCGGGCTGGAGACATAATTGCCCTGCGCAAAAGTCAAACATGCGCCCAGGGCCAGAAACAGGGAAAGGAAGAATCTTTTCATCGAAAATGTGGTTATTTTGTATTGAGAGATACAAATATAATGCTTTTCCCTTTGAAAAGAGTCATCGTTAAGCGCAGGCACGGATAATCCATTGTTTTCGGCAAACAGCAAGCGCTTGATTATGATTGGGATATGCAGATTCCTTCCAATTTTAGGTTAGAATTGCAAGCGCCCCGCGGGCAGAGATGCGGGGCGTGTTGTTGTATGGAGGTAATCACTTATAAATCATCAGTTTATAGGAGATAATGCCATCTTAATTTCTTTTGTTTTCAAAAAGGAATAAAGCTCTGGAACTACGCAAAAACTACGCAAAGATTTCCACCTTTTGATTAATTATTTTGTATCTCCGAAAGGTGTTTAAGAATGGGCTCAACATCTGTTAATTGTTGGATGAGTCCAGTATACAATAACAGTGAAGCCACCGTCAAGAGGCTCAAGAAGGAGTTCAGCCTTTAGCCCTCCCACCAAAGTTCACCTGTCTTCTTCCATTATCAAGGTTTAGCCTACTTCAAAGCACTGATGTCCGGGACAAATTCGCCAGCAGTCACATCCCGCTCGTGCTTCAGGAACATAGTCATATACACGGGGAGGTAGACCACCTTCCCGCGTATGCTGACATTGTCATTGCATAGGGTAATCGCCTCGGGGATGCCATACTGCTCATTTCCAAGAATGTTGTTTAAGGCCAGGTGGAATTCATAATCCTTTCCGGATTTGACCTCTGTGGGCAGAATCGTTCTGTCCGTGCTTTCTAGCACGAAATCCACTTCTCCCTGCTTCTTGCTGTTGAAGTAGTAAAGCTTGTCCTTATAGCCGTGGGCATAGAGTTCTTGCGCAACGAAATTCTCATAAATGGCACCGTGATTAAGATTAATCTCCCCACTGAGGATACGCAACTGGATGCCGTCTGCATACTGGTATGCAAGTAACCCTACGTCGCTTTGGAAAAGTTTGAAGAGATTTCTCAGTTTATTCAACTTCAGAGGGAAGACAGGCTCTTCCACGTTGAATACCGGAATGGCGACTCCGGCGTTCTTGAGCCACAAGAAGCTGTCCTCGTATTGCTTGAACTTGGCCCCCTCGTTCAATGACTTGAGTATGAACCGTTTGTTCTTGGCATTGAGTTCGGATGGAATCAGTTCGAAGATTTCATTGAGAAGAAGTTTCTCCTGAGGATCATACCGGGAGATGTCCCGCTTATACAGATTGAGAATAGCCCTTTGCTCGGCTCCGACATGTTGCATATTATGGGTGTCAAGATACTTCTGGACTACGGACGGCATTCCTCCGACCACCAGATATAGATTGACAACGCCCATCATTTGACGATGAACGACGGGATCCACCGGAAGTCTGTTTTCAAAGGCGGACTTCAGATGATCCACAATCCTTGTGGCCACTCCGACGGCGTTACAGAACTCCTCGAAGTCAAGCGGAAAGACATCAGCGATGTCCATATACCCCACTGGTTCAGATCGGATGTCCTTCAGTTCGACACCCAGCAGGGACCCGGTCAGTCCATACCGAAAGCTGCCTTCGTCCACAAGGAACTTTGTCTGCGTAACGCATTCAGGACATTCTTGGACTTCATCAAAGAGGATGAATGTCTCGCCCGGGACCATCGGGATATTGGTAAAAGCCGAGATTCTTATCAGGATTTCCTGCGCCGATTTGACCTTGTCGAAGATAGTGATAGCATCCGGGCTTTTGAGAAAGTTGATTTCTATGTAATGGGCAAAATGCCGCTCGGCAAATCTCCGGAAAGCGACGGTCTTGCCGACCTGCCGGGCTCCAGTAAGAAGGAGCGCCTTACTGCTGTTCTGATAGAAATCATCCAAAAAAGCGTCTAATTTCCTTATAATCATCGTATTGACTTTTTTCCCATCTTTTTTACAGCACAAATATAGTTGAATTCTGCCATTTTTCCAATAAATTTTCCAATGCTGTTCTTAAGTGTTTTTGCCGCTTTTCCAATGAGGCAATTGCCGTATCAGCCCGAAGAAAAATAGGCAATCAGTGTGTTTTTTCAGAACGAACGCTTAAATTTGCCGAGGAATTGCCTGACAGGGGCCTTACCATAAATGGGATGATTGTGTGCCCGCTGCCTTTCCTACAGCAACTAAAGACTGTCACCAGCCATGAAGATTGTCATAGCGCCAGATTCCTACAAAGAATGCCTATCGTCGAGAGAGGTTGCGGCCGCTATGGCCGATGCTGCACTTCAGGCGTGCCCTTCTGCCGAGGTGATGCAGATTCCCCTTGCCGACGGCGGCGAAGGCACGCTGGATGTGCTGACGGCAGCTCTCGGCGCCAAGGTCCACGAAGCAAGGGTATCCGATCCGCTGGGCAGGACGATTGACTCCCGGTTTGCCACTCTCGGAGATACCGGAATAATCGAGGTAGCCCAGGCCTGTGGTCTCCATCTTCTTGCGCCTGCAGAAAGGAATCCCATCGTTGCATCCAGCAAAGGAGTGGGCGAACTCATAATGGAAGCATACGGTAAAGGATGCCGGCGTCTTGTCATCGGCCTTGGCGGTAGTGCCACTTGCGACGGCGGCGCGGGTATGCTTTCCGTGTCAGGAGTCAAGGATGCATTACGCGCGGTCTCCGTTGAACTCCTGTGTGACGTATGCAACCCATTTATCGGGCCCGAAGGGGCAGCTCGTGTGTTCGCCCCGCAGAAGGGAGCCTCACCCGCCGAAGTTGAAGTGCTGGAAACCAGGATGGCAGGGCTTGCCCGCGTGATGGCGGCAGAAACTGGTGTTGATGTTTCGTCCGTCCCGGGAGCGGGCGCTGCAGGCGGACTTGGCGGAGCCTTGATTGCCTATGCAGATGCGGAGCTGAGGAGCGGAGTGGATACAGTAATGCAGTATACGCACTTCGACGCCGCAGCCAGAGACGCAGACCTCGTCTTCACCGGTGAAGGCCGTTCCGACTTTCAGACCCTCAAAGCAAAAGTTCCGTATGGCGTTCTGCGTCACTGCAAAGGGAAGAAAGTAGCCCTATTGTCAGGGGCGGTAGATGTAAGCGCAATGGACGCATTTTACGATGCCGGTTTCTGGACAGTCCGGTCTGTTACGCCAAAAGGCATGTGTCCGGAGGTCGCTATGGAGCCGGAAGTTGCAAGGCAGAATATTTTCTCCGCAGTTAACCGGACACTGTCTTGAGTTGAAATGCATAGGTCGTCATTGCCGGAATCCGCTGCTATTAAACCGGCTCGCGCGCAATCGCATCAAACCCAACCCAGAGTTCGTCAATGAGGTCACGGCTGTTGTATGCTTCCTGCGTGCAGCGGGCAGAAAGGACGTCTCCGGCGTAACCATGGATCCAGACGCCCAGGCAGGCGGCGTCGACGGCGCTATAGCCGCGGGCAAGCAATCCGCCAATGAGGCCTGTGAGGACATCCCCGCTGCCACCCTTGGCCATACCGGGATTGCCGGTGGTATTGATGAAAGTTCTTCCGTTGGGTGTGTAGATCTGGCTACGGTATCCTTTGACAACAACGACGCTGCCTGTCCGGGCAGACAAGGCGCTGACGAGGGAGGATTGGTTTTCCGGTGTCACCTCGGGTATCAGTCTCAGCAACTCTCCCGGGTGCGGAGTTAGAATGGAGCCGACAGGGATGAGACAAAGAAGCTCCGGAGTCGCGGCGATGATGTTCAGCGCGTCGGCATCCAGCACAATCGGTATTCCGGCTCGGCTTGCGTTCTCCATCAAGTCTGAAAGGGCGGATACGGTCACGGGAGCCTGACCAATGCCCGGACCGACTGCTATCGCGTCGTATTTTGATACAGGCAGTGGGATGGCGCTGAAGCAGCGTCCCGGGTCTTCAGACAACATTGCTGAAGGGAACTGATTGACGGCGGCCTGCAGCGCGCGGTCTGTGGAGTGCAGCGTCACGAGGCCACAGCCCGATTTAAGGGCGCCACCGGTAGCCAACACCGCAGCGCCTGGCATGGTCTCGCACCCTGCCACGATGAGCAGGTGGCCGTAGTCGCCCTTATGGCTGTCGTTGCGGCGATGGAGGAGCCGAGGGCGCAGGACCTCCTGATTGAGTTCGATATCGTTTCGTTCTGACATACTATCGTGTAACAGGGTCTTCCAGATATATCACTCCACGCCCGTTCTTCTTGGCGTACTCTATCTCGCTCCTGGTGCTCTCTCCGATATAGCCGCCGACGTTGATGACATAGATTTCGTCGGCCATGTCGATCTTGCGCTTATGCATGTCGTCTAACATCTCCTTCGTCCCTTCCGTCCAGACTTCGTCGTCACCGCTGTGCCCGAAGAGTCCGACTGATATTACTATGTTGCCTTCGAGGGTCAGTCGCTTCTGGGCCTCAAGAAACTGCTCCTTAAAACGCGTACTGCCGCAGAGGGTTATGACTTTGTATTTGCCGACCATATGATCATTGCTCTTCTTCATCAATGCTTAACATGTAATCGCATTTTACCCCTTTCGCACAACCAAAGGATTATTGCAGCTAGGGCACTTATAGTTCTTAGTTTGGTACATTATACGTGCAAAGGTAAGCAATAAAACCGTCAAAACAAGTGCATGCGAGCTGTCGCTCCCGGCGTTTGCGGATTTAATCTGAAAACCTTATCTTAGCGGAGTTAAATCCCAAATAGTATGCTGCTGACAACAACCCCCACCATCGAAGGACACCAGATAACTGAGTATCGTGGCGTCGTATTCGGAGAAGTCATCTCCGGCGTAAACTTCATCCGCGACTTTGCCGCCAGCCTCCGCAATATTGTCGGCGGGCGCTCTGCATCATACGAGGAAGAGCTTATCTCTGCCCGCGCCCAGGCGATGGACGAAATGTCCAGGCGTGCCGCGCAGCTGGGTGCCGATGCCGTAGTGGGTATCGATATCGATTACGAAGTCCTCGGTGAAAACGGAGGCATGCTGATGGTCACCGCCTCCGGCACGGCCGTCAAATTGTAGACAGGCTTGCTAAGGATGGAATCCGGCCATCCAGAATTTAGGGGCATCGGAGGGTGCTGCCAACGTGCTGTTTTTTGTCCCGTAAGCATCGAATTTGGCCGATTTTGCTGCCAACGTGCCTGATTCAGTCCCGTTGGCAGCACCAGGGCCCCCGGTGTATTGTGTTTTTAATCAGAAATCCGTAACTTGGCTGACCAAAATACCACAATATGAAAACAATATCCAAACTTCTGCTGTCGCTGTGCCTCGGCGCGGCCGCCCTTTGCGCAGTCTCCTGCGCCGGTTACGACGACTCCGAACTTCGAACCGACATCGCCGACCTCCAGAGCCGGTTGGGAACCCTTGAACAAAAAGTGAACGACGCCAACGGCGAAATTACCTCCATCTGGACAATAGTCAACGCCCTCAACCACAAGGAGACCATTACATCAGTCACCGAGACCACGGACGGCTGGGTAATAGAGTTTACCGGCGGCAAGACTGTTACTGTCTACAAGAAACA